>JADGOT010000231.1 GCA_017882805.1 Glaciihabitans sp.
CCAAGGTCTCATTCGCTCGCGAGTTGGGGTACTTCTTGGATAGGCAGCCATCCGACGGGAAGCTCTACACCCATCCCGTCTTCGGCCCGATTGGGTACGATGAATGGCATCGGGCGCACTACAAGCACACGTATCACCATCTACTGCAGTTCGGCTTGATCGAGGGGTAGTGGGTACGCCGCCGAACAACGCGCTGAACCCGGCGATCGCCGCATGGCATGACGGAGCGGCGCTCGCGGGTGAGCGCGGCGTTAAACAACTTACACGGAAGAGCTGTCCGAATCTCACCGCATTGCGTTAGATCGGGCGTTCGTCGTTCGCGCATCCTGCCTGCGGTAGCCACGCTGACGTGCCTGACTTCCTCGGACCAGCGACTATTGGAGAATGGCGTTGCGGCACACAAGAAGCTGAAGGCCTGACCCGAGAGTCGCGCGGCGTGTGTGTTTCCAGCCCGTCGGCGTTTCGTATCGTTCTTGTCAAATCAGCGGTCGGGTCGTTGGCTGGGCGTGGCGGCCCCACGCCTGCGCAGCGATTTGGACAGGGTCCCACGGACTACCGAGTGGAGGGGTGTAGCTGAGGTCGAGGTCATTGAGACCATCGACCTGCATTCCGCGAAACAGAGCGGTGGCGAACACGTCGATGCGTTTGGCCACCTGAGCGCGCCAATGGCCGAGGACCTGGGCGCCAAGGAAGCGTCCGCTCAGCCGATCCCCGGTGACGCGGATTCGTAGTTCGTGGGCGCCCGGGTAGTACACCTTGTGATCCCAGGCCGTGCTCTCGACCGTAACCGGGTCGAATCCCGCGCGCCTCGCCTCGGCGTCGCGCAGGCCGGTTCGGGCAACCGCCAACTCGAACACCTTGACGACCTGGGTACCGACGCACCCCTGAAAGCTGCGGGTGCCGCCCACCATGTTCTCGCCAGCGACTCGCCCTTGCTTGTGAGCGGTCGTGCCGAGCGGGAGATAGACGTTGCGCGCCAACACCCGATGCCACGTCTCGGTGAAGAGGACCTCGATGAGCCGCGCCTCGCGGCCCTACAGAGAGCAATAGCCGCACGTACGGCACTCGTCGGCGCGCACGCGCGGGATGCGCACGAGCGAGCCCTCGACCGTGACCTCGTGCACCATCTCCACCGTGACGAGCAAACCGTCCTGGCAGCGCGGGCAGATTTCAGGGCGCGAGGCCGGGCCTGGACGGGAGGGAGGGTGGCGAATGTCCCGTTCAGGGGCGCCTCGCTAGTTACCGCCGCGCTCCTGGGCCTTGAGCAGCTCCTGGTGGGCGCGGTCCCGGGCGTGGAGTCGCTCGGCGAGCATGATGGCGATGTTGTGAATCAGCTTGTAGGGCGCCGTGAGCCTCGCGTCCAGCATCTCATTGAAGAGGCCGCGGTCGATCTCGATCAACTTACAGTGGGTCTTGGCCACGACCGTCATCGAGCGGGGCACGTGCAGCAGGAACGCCATCTCGCCGATCGCCGAACCGTTGCCGACGCTCACGTTCCACGAACCTGCGCGCGCCAGGCTGCTGCGGCGGGCCTCGACGACGCCGTCGAGCACCAGGAAGAAGTTCTCGCCGACCTCGCCCTGACGAAGGATGGTCTGCTCGGCGTCGAACTCGACCGTTCGGGCCGCCCTGAGCAGGATGAACACCTCGCCCGGCGTCATGCCGCGGAAGATCTCGAACGACCCGACCTCGTCGCGCTCAGAGGCGGTGACTTCACGTGGCACCTGCCACTGCAGATAGCCGGTCCGCTCGTATTTGCGGATCCGGTCGGGCAGCAGCTTGTTCCAGTAGGCGTGGAAAGTGAGGCCGTCGTAGCTCTTGTTGAGCGTCGTACCCGGGTCAATCAGCACCAGCTGGACGGGATCGTGGAAGCGGCCCCCGTCACTGAGGACGTAGATGTTGTTCGGGCTGATCGACACCTGGCAGGCGGGCCGTTTCCGAAACAGGTCGAGCAGCCGATTGAGGTACTTCTCGAGGTCCCCGAGGATCAGCTCTTGCGCGCGGGCCGTGAGCTGCGCGAACCGGATGTACAGGCTCGTGATCGACTCGCCTTCGATGCGGTCCTTGACGGCAAACCGCCCGAGCGGATCCAGGTGGTGGATGCGCGGCACGACCACTCCCTCGGCCAGGAAGTAGTCGGTGGTCATCATCTCCTCGAGCAGGAGCTCGCGGCAGACGGGCTGCGGCTTTGCGACCTTGAGGCAGAGCGGCCCGTGGCCGGCCGGGACGTCGAGCGAGTGGGATTCGACGGTGTACACCACGCCGCGATCCCCTTCGCCAAGCGGGGGGAGCGTCAGGGTGAAGCTCGCGCCGCCGTACGTCACGTCGACCCGGGGACTGCGCGCGGCCGACGCGAGCTCGACGGTGTGGAAGAAGTCGATCGCTTGCTCTTCGAGCTCGGGCGAATCGACGCTCAGCGGGCTGGGCGAATCAACGTTCATAGTCGACCTCGAGGGTCCGCAAGGCCGGTCCACAGCTGTTCTCGTCGGGCAAGTGAAGGCGGGCGTGCTGTCGAGAGGCCAGACGCGGGCCATGTTAGCCGGCCGATGACCGCAACGCAAGCCATCTCGCGCCTCCTCCCGGCTGCGCCGGCGACGCCCGAAGCCTCCCGCTTCAGTCTCGACGTGATTCGCCACGGCCAGGTCGTCAGGTCGTCGTCCGGAGCCGCCCCGACCCTCGGGCGCGATCCGGTCTGCGACATCCGCGTACCCGAGATCGGAGATTGTGGTTGTATCTTCATGAGAGCGTTTCTCTTCCTTCAAGACAGGAGCCTTTCATGAGCAGTTTCTCCGTTTCCGCTGACGACTGGACGTATGTCTCGGAGGGTAATGCGAATGTCGTGCTGAGATTCTGGAACAAGGAGACAAACTCCGAGCCTGAGATACTCCGAATTCCAAAGGTCTCGGAAGCGTCCCCTCGAGAGGAGATTCAAGCTCGCGTCGAGCAAAACAGGCTCATTGAATACTTCATGTTCCCGGTCTTCTCGAGGAGACTCACGCTCTCCGAGCAAAGGGTCGTTGAAGGTTTCTCGCTTTCCGAATCGGACATTGAGATTCTGAGCACCGTGAGGCCGCCATTCCGTTTGCACAAGAAGAACAAAC
>JADGOT010000029.1 GCA_017882805.1 Glaciihabitans sp.
GATCCCACCACGTACTCACGTTGCAGCCACTGCGCGTAGGGAGTTCTCGAGCACGAGTCGGCGCTGGTACAGGCGAGCGAGTCGAAACCACCGTACGTGTAGAACGCCTCCTGCTTCATCGCGAGCGACGCGCCACTGACGTTCACCTCAAGCGATGCTGTTTGATAGCCGGCGAAGCCGACGAAATCATGCGGTGACTCGTAGGACTTGTGAGCGGCGCGTGAGAAGTTCGCGGCGGCGTAATGGTCCATGTGGTCCCCGTGGCCAAAGGCGTGAACGTAATCCTGCACCGCAATGAATTGCGGTTGAAACTGGTGCATCATTGCGGACAGGGTGTCGATGAGATCCTGTCGGTCGTAGGAGGCCGACCTATCCACCGCAGATATTGTCGCCTTCTTGCCCTGCCAAAGCAGCATCAGGCTCTGGCCGCCGCATTGCACGGTGCCTGTTCCCTCGGGAAAGCCCCCGTCGGGAAGTCGCATGAACACCACCCTGACGTTGGTTCGTGCGGTCAAGGAAACTGTGTGAATACGGTGGCCGCGGATCGCGAGGGTCGACGATGTCCAATCGTTGTCCACCTGGGCCATCCGGGCGTACGCAGCCTTGATGCCGGCTTCGCGCCCCAGCCAATAACCTTCATCCAGCCCGTTGTCACCGGCGCTCAGATGAACCGTGACCACATCGCGCTTGCTCTCGATGCTGTGCACCAGCGAGGGACTCTGAAAGAGGAGCGAGTCGTCGGGATGGGCCACCACGTACATGGAGTCCGCTATTCCAAAGTGGTGGCTCGGGTGCTCGATGACGGTTAATTTCGTCTTCTTATTCGAGGATCGACTCCTTGATCCGCCAAGAGTGGCGACTCGAGCAGAAGCGCGAGCGAGGATTCGACGTGGGGACACGAGGCGGCGATCCTTCGACTCCACTTCGATATCGTCGGATCGTCCAGTGACGGTCACGTAGCGGGTCTCGTCTCTCCTCACTGCTTCCTCTCCGGACCTGCTCATCAACTGAGTGCGTCTTGTATTCGTAGACTGCTAGCGAACGTCGCTGCTCGCGTGGGCCGCGGTGGCCTTTCGCCACGCCGATCGACTTCGAAGGTGGAAAAGGGGTCCCGGCAGATAGGACCGAAACTCCCGATACAGCAATCTGAACGGATAGAGGGGCATCGCTGCCTCGCCGCCGCCCCCACGCGCTCTTCCTCCTCGAATCCGCTGGGCCAACTGGAAGGCTTTCCACTGCAGCACCCTTGGAAGCTGGGAGAGGACGCTCAGAAGGTGCCGGGGATCGTTGCGGACGAGCGATGTCAGCATCGCCGTGAAGCCCAGACCGTAGCCGTCGATCTGTTTCAGCAACTCGGCGTACTCGCGTCGATGCCGGTGGAACACGAACGCGGCGGGTTCGTAGCCCACCTGCCCTCCAGTCCACAGGATGCCAATAATTATCGCGAGGTCTTCCCCACCCCGGGCCGGGGTGCCCACGCCGAGCGTGCAGTCGAAGCCACCGATCCGCTCGAGGGTCGATCTTCGGAAGGCCATGTTCGCGCCCGCGCCGTAACCCCCCACAGCAAGGATCGAAATGCGTCGGAGTTCGATGTCATTCGCGTCTCGCACCATCACCCGGCTGCCGCTCAACAGCTGTCGGCGGCTCGGATCGGCCCCGAGGGTGACCGGAGCGAAGGTCCGCTCACCGCTAAATCCTCCGTAATAGCGCTCGAACCAGATCTGCGCGGGCGTCTCCAGCTCGGTGGGCAGAATGAGGCCGGTCACGGCCTCCACGCGCGGGTTGAGCGCGAAACGCGTACCAATCGCGCGCAGCCATTCGCGGTCCACTCGGACGTCGTCGTCGGTGAACGCGACCACCTCGCCGCTGGCCGCGGCGACGCCGGTGTTGCGCGCGGCGGAGACGCCGGGGCGGGGCTCGCGGAGCACGCGCAGCCATGGTCGGCCCTGCGCGAGCGCGGGCAGGGGGTCCGGGAATGGCAGAGCGACGCGGTTGTCGACCAGCAGGACTTCGAAGTCGGGGTAGTCGAGATCCCCAATGGCCTCGATGCAGTGCCCGAGGTCCTCAATGCGCGAGGCAATGGTCGGCACCACGACCGAGATGCGCGGCAGTCCGGCGTCGGCCAACGCCGGACGTTCCACCACTTCCGATGGCGCCAGGGCGTGCGCCAGTAGTTCCTGGAGGCGGCGCTCGAGAGCCGACGCGCCGATCGTGAGGTCGAGCATGACCATGCTGCGCGGCACGCCACCTCGGCACATCACGACCCAGGCGTTGCGATAGTGCTCGTCGGGCTGAAGATCCGGCAACGGCTGCTCGACGTCGACGGTCACGACGCGCGCGGGACCGGCCGTCGCTGCCATCGCCGCCAACGACGCGGGGACGCCGCCCGCACTGGGGGACGCCTCGGATCCGCTGCGGGGAGTCTTGCCTCTCATTGGCGTTACCGGCACCCAGCCGTCAAGATTCCGCGATACGAACCGTTGGAGGAACTGAGACCGAGACAATCGCCATACTGCAGCACGCCGAGTCGACTGCCGATGCAAAGTTGGCACGGTCACATGAGGCGGAGGCACGCATACCACGTAGCCTATAATCAAATGATGGTTTTCCCGCTTGATCGAGAATCAGCGTCGACTTTGAGCCA
>JADGOT010000232.1 GCA_017882805.1 Glaciihabitans sp.
CTCCTCGGGGCGGTGCGGCAGCTGGACGCTCCGGTAGAGCTGCTCCTGATCGGCGACGGCGAGATGAGAGCACAACTCGACGGACAACCAGTCCCCGGCTCAAGGGTCCGCGTCCTGAACGAACTGCGCCACGACCAGATGGCATCCGGTTACGCCCAGCTCGACGTGCTCGTCCTACCTTCGCGCCCCACGCCGACCTGGAAGGAGCAGTTCGGCCGCGTGGTCATCGAGGCGCTATGGTGCGGCGTTCCCGTCGTGGGCTCTGACTCGGGGGAGATCCCTTGGCTAATCGAACTGACCGGCGGAGGGCTCATATTCCCAGAGGGAGATCGGGACATGCTTGCCGAGCAGCTGACCAAGCTTCGTGAGGAGCCGTCTCTTCGTCGCCGACTGTCATCAGCTGGCAGAGTAGCCGTCGAGAAGCTGTTCTCGGTGCCGGCGGCGACAGATCAGCTCGAGCGCATGCTGACGTCAGCATCGAAGCCGTTTGACGGGATCCCCGTGAAGTAATCCAGTTAGTGTACGTGTTCGTCTGACGAAGCTGGTCGCGCAGAATGAACAAACGAGACAAACTAGATTGCCCAGCGCAGAGATGATCGCGGCCGCACCTGCGACTGACCACGGCTTCTGCTCGATAGTCGCCGCTTCCGTTTCGAGCTGAGCCAGGCTGCTCTCAGCATCGGCCTGATCGACACGAGGTCAATGCTGGCCACCTTTGTCACGCCGGAGGTATCGAGCAAATGTTTGGTGTTGCGTCCCAGGCAACGTCTGCCACGTCGGAGTCACCCCAAGCAGATCGGCAAGCTGGCTCGCATCCTCTGCATAATGCTCCCGTAGCTGCGCCAGTGTCGCGAGACTCGGCTCAGCATTCGCCCTAACTGCGTTCGGACTGCTGCGCCGGTTCTGGCGAGCGACTCGATAAGCGACGCGTTCGTAGGGACGTCTCATGCGCCGCTGACCGGCTTGGGGTATCACGCGCCAAACGGCTCGCGCGGCGGAGTTGCGCCAAAGCGCACGCTGCACTCCTTGAGGGCTCAGCGGGGAGGAGCGACTCATCCACGAGGACGGACTCGTCCACGAAAAGCCGCGTTCGATCGCGCCAACGCGAAACCTTTCCCCTAGATTATGGGGTTCGAAGTCGGCTCTTACACCTATGAACTCCTGGATGCGGCTTAGTAGTTGCGCGGGAGCGCGTTCGAGCTCGTCCGTAAAGACCACCAGGATCTGCGCACGAGGGAAGACGTCGAAGTAACCTCCCAGGATTCGCCCATACTCGCCCCATGCGATGTAGCCTGTCGTCTCCTGCGGGCGTCTGCGCGCGCGGTCGAGCGCGTCTGGGCGCAACAGTTCACCGACAACATCGTCAAATGACCGCCGCTCCCGCCCGATCATCACTGCCATTCGGTGATGCGAAAGTGCACGCTCAACAGGATCACGTAGGATCGCAATCAGGCGTACGTCCGGTAGACGTTCGTGTATACGTAGCGGTACTGTGCGCTCGCCATAGTTGTTCTTTATCGCGACGTCAGCGGTGGCCTGTAAGACGCCACCTACCATGTATTGCGGCGTTACCGTTCCCCACTTGCGCATGGGATCGGAAATGGCTTCGTAACGGGCGAGGTTCCTCATATAGGCCGCCCACCCACGCGCATACAAAGCATCGTGGCTAAAGTATGGCACCTCCTTACCGGCAGGCAGAGAGATCTCAGGATGATACCTGAGGTACTGGAAGAGCGATGTAGTGCCAGCCTTCTGCGCACCGATGACGATGAAATCGAGTAGGTCCTTCTCTGCATCATTACTAGCGGGCATCGCGCGGGCTCTTCGCCGTGTCGGCAAGCTCATTGCTCCAAGGATACACAGTGCCTGTGAACATGCTCGTCGACCAAACTCGCGTTCATCGTTCGGAGCATACGGCTCCGTCGCGCCCCGGAGCGGGTCTTATCGCCCAGCCTTGTGTTCCAGCGCGGTTCGATCGGCTCCTGCCAGACGGGCGTACAGCTCGTGATGCTTGAGCACCATCTCCGCCCAGCTGAATTCGAGCGCCGACTCGCGAGCGGCCTGCCCCAGACGCTTCCGGAGTGGCGGATCCGCGGCGAGCTGGTCCAGTCGCTCGGCGATTTCGCGTGACTCTCGACCAATCAGAAAACCGTTTCGGCCGTCCTGTATGAGCTCCCTGACGCCGTTCACCGGCGTAACCATGATGGCCAGCCCGCTGGCCGCAGCCTCGAACGTCACCAGCGAGAAAGTCTCATAGCTCGACGGAAGCACGAAGGCGTCCGCGAGCTCGTAGACCAGTTGAACGTCGGGCGTGATGCCCAGCCAGTGCACGGCCTGCGCGACGCCTAGCGAATCGGCCAGTTCTCGATAGCGCCGCTGGTCGCCGCCACCGGCCACGACCAGATCCCAGTCGGATGCGAGCGCGAGCGCCTCTATCAGCGGCCTGAGACCCTTGCGCTCCCACTCACTTCCGACAAACGCGGCTACGAGACGCTTCTGATCTATCCCGAGCGAAGCGCGCAGCGCACGCGCATCGTCTTGTCGTACGCCAGGAGCGAAGGTTCCGGTGTCGACTCCGTTGTAGATAGTCAACACCCGGTCGGCCAGCCCTCGGTAATGCTCGCGCATCTCTTCAGCGACGCCCTCGGAGACGCACACGAACATAGCCCCACTGCTCGCCCGATAGCACCATCGCTCGGCGAGCCGATTTGCGACTCCGACGGCCTTGGAGTGGAAATGGAACAGCGCGTTGGCGCGGCTAGGGCTCGTTGGGCCCACCCGATGAACGTAGTGCACCGCGATAACATCAACACGGTTGAGCACGATCGCGCCGGTCGCCTGTACCACTCCTCGTCGCCATTTGCGCACTGCCAGCGAACCCACGAGCATGAACCACGGAAGGGCAATGAGTAGCGGACGAGCCGGTCCGCGCACCCGGTGAAAGACGACCCCGGCACCCGCCGGCAGCTCGCACGTGCGGGCGATCACGGTGACATTGTGGCCCAGGGTTCGCAGCCCGATCGCCAGCTCGGCCAGGACGCGCTCCATCCCTCCTACAGCACCAACGTCGTGAGCGACGATCGTCACGTCGCATGGCGACGATTCGCCGGAGATCTCGCGTTCCTTCTCGGTGTCGCCTCGCACGCCACTCCCTGCTCTTCTCACCATGACGAACCTACTGACCCACGCCTCCGGGCTTAAGCTTCGGCCACGCTGTCGGCACGCCGGTCCGACTGCGATTGGTCGCCCGTCTTTCGATCCCGCTCGATCGCCTCAAGGCTGGCAAAGAATCTGTGTTGCATGGCTAAATCGGTGAACTCACGCATGAACCGTTCGCGACCTGCCTCGCCGACCTCTCGGCGTAGGGTCGACGACACGAGCAGGGGTTCCAACGCATCCGCCAGTGCGCTCGGCTCACCTGAGCGCGCGAGCAGACCTGTCCGGCGGTGCTCAATGAACTCGGCGGGACCACCCGAGTCGACCGCCACAACGGCAAGCCCTCTGGCCATGCCCTCCAGGAGAACGATGCCAAACGGCTCGGTGTCAGAGGCGTTGACGAGGATGTCCATATGCTCCATGTACGGTCCTGCATCGGGTACCTGGCCTGTCATCGTGACCGCGCCGGTGAGACCGAGGCGGCTGGCGAGCGGCAGCAGCGATTCGGCGTACTCGGGGGACAGGCCGTATGAGTCTCCGCCAACGATCAGCAGATGCATCTCGTGACCGCGTTCACGCAGGATCGCCTGCGCCTCGAGCAGGCGATCCTGACCCTTCCATGGCTGAAGTCGTCCGACCAGACCGACCACGGGAACCCCTTCCGGAAGCTCCAGCGGCGCTGGCTCGGTGCTCTCGTCGGGGACCGGTGTGCCGGCAGCGATGACGTACGTGGGGCGGGCGGGGAACAACTGTGCCTGCGCCTCAGCGGCGGCCCTCGAATAGCAGCAGATCGCGCTGGCGGGGAGCAGGGTTGCGCAGCGATCCAGCCAACCTCGCCGCGGCGGAATCGCCTGCTGCCACCAGACGACTCGATCGCGCATACCGACGAGCGTCGCAGCCACTGAGCCGTACAGCTGGGTCTTGGCCGACCAGTTGAGGATCAGGTCTGGTCGACGACGGCGGAGGAGCCTCGCGAGCCGGGCGACTGTCGCGACCGATCGGTGAGCGTGGCGAAGACGCCCAGCGGGGATCACCTCCACACGAAAACCGGCCTTGATCAGCTCATCTGGCCAGGATCCCGGCTCGAAGAAAACGAGCTCCACTTCATGCCCACTCTGGTGGGCGCCCTGGAGCGCGGTGTGCAGCATCGCCTCGGCGCCGCCGAGCCGATGCCCCCACGGCACGGTTATGACTATGCGCATTGAACCTCGCCGGGCGTCGACCCACGCAACCAGCCGACGCCTGTACTTCGGCTTCCTGCCCGCTCGATCACGATCGGAGATTATCCGAAAGGTGTCGAGCGCGCACGTCACCCCGGATCATCGTGCGTCTCTTCAGCGAGTCGTCGGGATCGCCGGGCGCGAAGCGGTGGGTTTCTACCGGTGCACGGATGAGCTTGATCAGCTCACGGCAGAGTTCTGAGTTGGCGATGTGGGCGTCCACCCGGTGACTGGTTGCTGGTCTCAGAGATCGTGCGACACAAGCGCTTGCATCTCGCGCTGGAGGCAGCCCGTCGTGCGCACGTCCCCATCCACATCGTCGGGTCTGGCCCCGACCGCGCAGCGCTGAGTGAGGCATACCCGGAGGCCGAGTTTCTCGGACGTGTGCGCGGCGAGGACCTTGTTCGGCTTTACGCGAGTGCCCGCGCGGTCGTCGTACCGAGCATCGAGGAGTTCGGAATAGCAGCTGTCGAGGCACAAGCGGCCCGACGGCCGGTCATCGCCGCCGGCGCCGACGGAGCGCTGGAGACGGTGCTCAACGGGCAGACCGGACTCCTAGCGATCCCAGGCGATGTCGAGTCCTTCGCGCGGGCAATCGAGGGCATCGACGCACTCGAGTTGGATCCCTCGCACGCATGCGAAACGCCGCGCGCTTTTCGGTAGCCGCGTTCACCGTCGCCTGTCAGCAGAGGTGAAGCGAGCTGCCCACACCAACTCGGGCCATCTGCGCGCGGACCACCTTTCAAATAGAATCGATATGTTGTCCGGCGATGCCTACCAAATCACTGCGCATAGCATGGCTTGGGCCCGTGCCTGGCGGGGATGCAAGCGCCACGGGCGTCGTCACCGAGCTTCTGCATGGTCTCGCGGGACTCGGACACCGAATTGACTGCTTCTTTCCCTCGGCGGGTTATCCGCTGCCCGCTCACCTCGCCGAAGATGACAACCTCGCGTTCATCTGGGGGACAAGTCGCTGGCAGTGGAACCGTTGGTACAGTCGCACGAAACTCGCGGCCTTTGCGACAGGCCTGCTCGCGCGTGGCCTTGCGTCTGTGCGACTTCGGCAGGAGATCGCTGACAGGCACAAGCAGGAGCCGTACGACCTGGTCTTCCAAGCATCGTCCATCGAGTCCTTGGCGGTGCCGTCGAGCGTCACACGCAGCGTACCGCTTGTCATTCGGCCGGATACCCACATCGCGGGCGAGTTGCGGTGGCTCATCGCCGAGCGCCGCTTGAGCCATCGATGTCAGCCTCGCCACGTATTCGTGATTACGGCCGCCATCCTCTCCTTGCGAGCACTCGTACAGCGAATCAGGATTCGGCGCGCCAACCTGCTCGTTTGTATCAGCAGCGTATTTCGCGACCATCTGGTACACGACTATGGGTTCCCAGTCGGGGCGACCGTCGTCATTCCAAACCCAGTTCGCCTCGATCGGTTCGCGAACGCCGACAGGCAGACCGACGAACCGCCGATTGTGCTGGTCCTGGGGCGGATCTCTGCCCGCAAGGGCATCGAGGATGTCGTGGCGGTGGCGAGAACACTGCTCGAGCGCAAGGTGGTCGTCCGGATACGCGTTGTCGGCGCACCAAGTCTCTGGTCGGACTACACCAGGCTGCTCGAGGCCCTGCCCCCCGAGAACGCCGAATATGTCGGGTCGGTCGCCTCATCTCAGGTCCC
>JADGOT010000233.1 GCA_017882805.1 Glaciihabitans sp.
TCTACGAGCTGGCTCCAGATGAAGAGAAGCTATATGCAGGAGGGGCAAAGGAAGTCGAACGGGCAATCGAGAAGTCGAAGTAGAACACTGCCCACAGACTGGACATCCCCAGGCCAATGGATGGGGATCGCTCTCGCGACCGTGCCAGTGCGTGTCGTCCGCACTTTTGCCATGCACGCACCATGGAATCATGATGCCGGAGAACAAACCGCGGAAGTCGAGCCAGGTCAAGGGGAAAGTGGGTAGGCACCAACTACCTGAATGGTCGGGGCGAGAGGATTTGAGCCGGTGGTTCCCAAGTGCCGGATCGTTGCGCCGAGTTGGATGGCCAGCGCGCTAACGACCGCCTAGATAGCGAAGCCCGACCGCGAGCTGCCGCCTGACAGACACGCACTGGACGCGGGCAATCGTGCAAGCCTGGGTCGTCTCCACCGCCCTTGCTGCGCATGACGTCCGAGCGCCGTTCAGGGGCGACGTGCTTGCGATTCGAACTCTTCGAGGCGGGCGTACACGTCGTCGAGGCTGGCACGGGCCTTCTTGCTGCGGGTGTGGTTCGACTCACCGGCAACGAATCCGAGAAGGTCATCGAGTTCCTCGGGCGCATATGAGGCGATGACCATCCCCGGTGCCCGACCAGACCGCAGCTTCGCGACCAGCTCCGGGTCGCACAGGGTCTCTTTCAACAGGAGGTCCCGGTCCGACTCGGGCAGGACGACCTCCACCTCGTCGGCCGCGGACTTCTCGAGGCGAACCACGTGCGGGCGCCCGAGGCCCATCTCCGCGACGGGTTCACCCCAACCAGGTTCGAGAGGCGGCAGATCGGAGCGTTGCGGATTCACCGGCGGCTCGTCGTCATCATCGATATCGCCATCCCAGCGCCGACCATACTGGTCGGGAATACTGCCCCACCCAAAGTACGGCAGCGGCCGATCAGGCACTATCCCCAACGTCTCGAGCGGATCGATCTTGGCCGGTCCGACGGTGCACAAGTGCAGCCAGCCGTCGCCGAAGTCGAACGTGTAGCTGAACTGCTCGCCGAGAGCCAGCCGGCTCAACTTCGTCTTCCGATAGTCGAGCACCCCTTCCGCGTCCTCCCAGCCCTCATCGTCAGGGAGGCCGATGCGGGTCTCGTCGGACATTCGGAACTCGTGCAGATGCGACAGGTCCCACCTTGCAAAAGCCGCATCGATGGCTTCGGCAAGCTGAGCGAAGGTGTGCGATCTCGAGGCCGCGAACATGCGGCCGGGTCGAGGCCAGAGGATGTCGGCCCGGCCCTCGACGAGGTCTACTTGGATGGACAACCAGGTACGTGACACCTTGTCTTCTCCCGGTCGGCATCCGGCCCATCTCCTGGAGCCGTTCCGCCGCAACGAGCAGAGTACCGGTGGCGGCCAGTCTCGTCGACGCTTGGACTCGGGCCGCCAACGCCTGACGGATGAGGCCGTTAGCCGTCGCGGAGCGGCAACCGCTTCGCTGCTACCGAGCGGTAGCATTCACAGCCAGCCACCGATCGGTTGCAATCATCAATTGACACCGAACGGTATCATCAGCACAATGGAACCGATCGGTAGCAATAGCGAGGCAAGCCGTGCTTGTGAGATCCATCGGTGAGGCAGCCGCGCATGTCCGCGGGCGTCGGCTGCAGCTGCGACTCAGCCAGGACCAGCTCGCACAGCGAGCTGGCGTGAGCCGGAAGTGGGTGTACGAGTTCGAGGCCGGCAAACCGCACGCCGAACTCGGACACCTTCTGCGTGTGCTCGACGCCCTCGATCTCCAACTCGATGTCTCGCCGCGGAGCGCCTCGTCGGAGTCGGCGCAGGGTGCGGTCAACCTCGACGAGATCCTCGAGCGGCACCGCGATGGCTAGGACGAGCGAACTTCCGGACACGCTAGTCGTGGTCCTCGGCGGCGTCGTCGCGGGCACACTCGTGCGGCAGGCGAACGCGACGCTCCGATTCGACTACGACGAGTCATATCAGGCGAATCCCGAGGCGACGCCCGTGTCGCTCGCGATGCCCCTGGCGGTGCGGACGCACCAGGATGGCCGCGGCCGGCGTATCGTCACCAACTTCCTGTGGGGGCTCCTGCCAGAGAACGACGCCGTGCTGGCGCGCTGGGGCCGCCACTATCAGGTGTCCATCTCGTCTCCGTACCCGCTCCTCTCGACGCCTGTCGGGGAGGATTGCGCGGGCGCAGTCGCGTTCTGCTCTCTTGACCGGCTCCCGCACTTGCTCGAGCGACCCGGGTACGTCGACTGGCTCACGGACTCCGACGTCGCTGGTCGGATCCGGGAGCTACGCCGCGATCAGACAGCCTGGCTAGGACGCACGTTCACGGGCCAGTTCAGCCTCGCGGGAGCGCAGGCCAAGACGGCGCTTCTGTACCGCGACGGACGATGGGGCGTGCCGTCGGGCGCGGCCGCGACGACCCACATCCTCAAGCCCGCGGTTGCCGGGCTCGACGATCACGATCTCAACGAGCATCTCTGCCTCGCTGCCGCCCGCCGCGCGGGGCTCGTGGCTGCGCGCTCCTGGGTCGGCACGTTCGAGGACCAGTCGGCCATCGTGGTCGAGCGGTACGACCGGATCGTCGACGGAGCGCTCGTGGTGCGTATCCA
>JADGOT010000234.1 GCA_017882805.1 Glaciihabitans sp.
CTAGGCGGCTGACCTAGGAGAAAGTCGGTCGCTTCGGTTCGATGTGGTCGCCGGATGACCGTCCGCGAAGTCGGCGCACTACCCAGGGGGCAAAGTGGGTGCGCGCCCACGTCAGGTCTTCGGCGCGGGCCTGACGCCAGCGGATGGGCGGCATTGGTTCTGGGTCGAACGGAGTTAGGTCGTTCTCGACACCGAGGGTGTTGAGCACCATTCGAGCGACCGTGTTGTGACCGATGGCTGACAGGTGTAGTCGATCCGGTGCCCACATTCGTGGATCCGACAGTTCGCGAACGGCCCACATGTCAGCGATGATCGCGCCGTTGCGCGCCGCGAGGGATCGAACGTTCTCGTTGAAGATCGCGGCCTTGCCGCGCACGCGTCCGAGTACCGGCGTTGCGCCGACATCCGGGGCAGTAAAGACCACAACAGTCGCTCCGTCGGTGCTCAACCGGGCAACAGCCTGATCAAGGCGAGCTGCGACCCAATCCGGATCGCTTCCGGGCCGAAGGATGTTGTTGCCACCTGCCGAGATCGTGATGAGATCCGGCCCGAGTGCGAGCGCGGGTTCAAGTTGGTCATCGAAGATCTGTTGCATGAGTTTGCCTCGCACGGCGAGATTCGCGTACGCGAAACCATCGGTCTTTGCACTCAGTACTTCTGCGACGCGATCAGCCCAGCCGCGGAATCCGCCGGGGCTTTTGGGTTCCGGGTCGCCGATTCCCTCGGTGAACGAGTCGCCTACCGCGACGAAGCGTTTCCAGTTCGGATGCGAAGCCATGCACCCATCTTCGCATTGTCACGAGACTCGACTACGGCCGTGCGCACGTCGGCGGCGCCTGCGAGACTGAGCCTCGTGAGCAAGCAGGACGGGAGTGGCAGGCAGGTTTCGTCTGAGCCGGTCGACGACCCGGCCGCCACGATCATGCATCTTGACCTCGATGCATTTTTTGCTTCGGTGGAGCTACTCGATCGACCCGATCTGCGCGGCCTGCCCGTAATCGTTGGTGGTCACGGCGCGCGTTCGGTCGTCACCGCCGCTACCTACGAGGCACGCAAGTACGGAGTCAATTCGGCAATGCCGATGTCCGTAGCACTGCGTCGATGCCCCAAGGCCATCGTTCTCGCGCCCCACTTCGAGCTGTATCAACACTTCTCGAAGGTCGTGATGTCTCTCTGCAGCGATGTCACTCCGCTCGTCGAGCAGCTCAGCATTGATGAGGCGTTTCTCGACGTGGCGGGGGCCCGGAGACTCCTCGGCACGCCCTGGCAAATCGGAACGGCGCTTCGAGCTCGAGTCTTTGCCGAAACCGGCCTGACGTGTTCGATCGGCGTGGCCACGACGAAGTTCATCGCCAAGCTGGCATCCGGACTCGCAAAGCCGGATGGCCTACTTGTTGTACCGGGAGCATCGACCCTGGGCTTGCTGCATCCACTGCCGATCGGTGCGCTCTGGGGGGTGGGCGCCAAGACGGCAGAACAGTTGGAGCGACTCGGCCTCCGGACGGTGGGAGACGTTGCCAATACTCCACTGACCACGCTGACCAAGGCAGTCGGACCGGCTGCGGGCGTCAAGCTCCACGAGTTGTCGTGGGCACGCGACCCGCGGCCGGTCACGACGGCGCGCGAAGAGAAGAGTGTCGGCCACGAGGTCACTTTCGAGTATGACGTGACGGACCCCGCGGTGTTGCGCCGGGAACTGCTGCGAATGAGCGACCAGGTTGCCGTGCGACTCCGCAGGGCCGGTCTGATCGGCAGAACAGTGGTGCTCAAACTGCGCTATGGCGACTTCACCACGATTTCCCGTTCGCGCACCCTCGAGGAGCACACCGATCTCGCTCGTCGTATCTACGAGGAAGTAGTCGATATCTACTCGGGCGTGGAGCGTTCGGATGCTCGAATTCGGCTCATCGGTGTGCGCATGGAACAGCTTTCCCCGGCCGCGGATGCCGTGCTCGGTCTATGGGACACCGACGAAGGGTGGCGTGAGGCCGAGGGGGCCGTAGAGGCCGTCTCGCACCGTTTCGGCCGGGGAACGGTGAAGCCAGCGACTCTTGTCAACCCTCCCAGCAATTCCACATAAAACTCCCCGCACCCAATAGAGTGATCCGCAAGGGGGCACCAATGAGCATTCGTATTCGGGCATTGACTCTTGTTGGCATGATCTTCGCCGCGGCAGCCGTCGCGATCATCTTGTTCATGCAGCTCGCAAACTAGACCCAGGTTTGCTCCGGCGGCCGGTCTACGCGCGCGCCGTCAGTGCGGCCCGGTATCGTCTTATCAAGTGACCACTCCTGACGAATTTAGCGCCAGGCTGAGTGGGCTACCGCCCCGAGCGGTGGGCCGCTTTGCGGCCGAGCACCTGTCGCCGTCTTACCCGGAGCGCGCGGCACGCGGAACGGCTGACAAACTCCGTGCCTGGCAGGCCGAGGCCCTCGATGTGTACTTCGAGACCGAACCTCGCGACTTTCTGGCCGCGGCAACGCCTGGCGCCGGCAAGACCTCCTTCGCGCTGCGCCTCGCGGCTGAGCTACTCGCGCGTCGCGTCGTTGATCGCATTACGGTTGTTGCACCCACGGAGCATCTCAAGAGGCAGTGGGCGGATGCCGCCCATCGGGCGGGCATCCGGTTGAATCCGGACTTCCGAAACGGACACGCGTTCGGCGGTCGGCGTTTCAACGGGGTTGTCGTGACTTACGCCCAGGTGGCTGTGCGGGCGGCGTTGCATCGCCAATTCACTGAGTCCGCTCGCACGCTCGTAATCCTTGACGAGGTCCATCACGGGGGTGACGCTCTCAGCTGGGGCGACGCCATCCGCGAGGCGTTCGAACCTGCTACTCGACGCCTTTCACTTACGGGCACGCCGTTTCGCTCGGACACTGCCCCAATACCGTTTGTCACCTATCTGCGCGATGACCACGGCATCCGACTCTCGCAAACCGACTACAACTACGGCTACGGACGAGCTCTTGCCGACGGCGTCGTGCGCCCGGTGATATTTCTCGCCTACGCGGGCAAGATGCGCTGGCGCACGAAGATGGGCGATGAGTTCGAAGCGCGGCTCGGCCAGGAAGACACGAAAGACGTTACGGCGCAGGCATGGCGCACCGCCCTCGCGCCGGACGGCGACTGGATTCCCTCGGTACTCGCGGCCGCCGATCGTCGGCTGACAGAGGTGCGGCACACAATTCCGGATGCCGGCGGGCTTGTCATTGCGACGGATCAGGCTGCCGCGCGAGCCTATGCGCAGTTGCTCGAGGGCATCACGGGTGAGACGCCCACCGTCGTGCTGTCGGATGAGAAGGCGTCGAGCGATCGGATCGAGGCGTTCTCTGTTGGGGAGTCCCGATGGATGGTCGCGGTTCGAATGGTGTCCGAGGGGGTAGACGTTCCCCGACTCGCAGTGGGCGTGTACGCGACCTCAGCGGCCACGCCGCTCTATTTCGCGCAGGCCATTGGTCGGTTCGTGCGTGCCCGTCGACGTGGTGAGCTCGCGTCAATCTTTGTTCCGAGTGTGCCGGCTCTCATGGCGCTAGCTGCCGGGCTCGAACTCGAACGCGATCACGCACTTGATCGAGATACCAGCGGTGACGACTCACTCGAAGACGGCCTACTCGACGACGACCTGCTCAATCAGGCAAACGCATCGGAATCGGCATCTGAGAGGCTCGAAGACGAGTTCACGTGGCAGGCACTCGAATCCGATGCGAATTTCGATCGGGTGCTCTACGAGGGCACCGAATTCGGATTCGCGGCCGAAGTCGGCAGCGATGAAGAACTCGACTTCTTGGGACTGCCCGGCATTCTCGAACCTGACCAGGTGCGCGAGCTGCTGAAGGCCAGGCAGGCACGGCAGTCTCGTCGTGCGGCCTCACGTCGGGCAAGCGCCGGGCCTGCGGATGACCGACCCGAAGACAAACCCATGTATCGCAACCTCAAGGAGCAGCGTGCGGTGCTCAACGGTCTAGTCGGCGTGCGTTCAAAACTGAGTGGCGAGCCTCATGCCCACATCCACGCCGACCTTCGTCGCACCTGCGGCGGTCCTGCGGTCGCGCAAGCCACGGTGAGCCAACTGCAGGATCGCATTGATTTTCTGCGAAAACGCATCCACGCCGGAGGTTGAGCGGGCGGGGTTGATCACGGGTTCGTCGTGCCCGCGATAACGTTGTCTGGTGACCTCGATCGACCAGCTCAGACAAAAACATGACGAGCTTCGTGCCCAGGGCCTGAAGCTCGACCTGACGCGCGGCAAGCCGTCGCCCGAGCAACTTGACCTTTCGAACCAGATGTTGACGCTGCCGGGGGAAGGCGACTACCGCGCCGCGGATGGCACCGACCTGCGCAACTACGGCGGACCAGACGGACTCGAAGAGCTTCGCGCGATCTTTGGCGAGCTGCTCCACATCCCGACATCGCAGCTTCTCGCACTCGACGCTGTGACGCTCCCGATCATGCACGGCACCGTCGTGAACGCTCTGCTCAACGGTCGTCCCGATGGCGACGGACCGTGGCGCGATGTCAAGAACCTCACGTTTCTGTGCCCGGTCCCCGGGTACGACAGGCATTTCACGATTTGCGAGGCTCTCGGGATCCGGATGATCCCGGTTCCATTCGTCGATGGCGCTCTCGACCTCGAGACAATTCGAAGCCTGGTCGCCAGCGATTCGAGTATCCGTGGTCTGTGGGCTGTGCCGATGTATGCGAACCCCAGTGGGTACACCCTCACCGAGGCGGAGGTGCGGACGCTCGTAGAAATGCCGACGGCCGCGCCCGACTTTACGTTGATGTGGGACAACGCCTACGCGGTGCACCACCTGACGGACGATGAATTGCCGGTTATCGACGTGCTGGCGTTGGCCGCCGCGGCGGGTCATCCCGACCGCCCCGTGGTTTTCGCGTCAACCTCGAAGATCACGTTCGCTGGCGGCGGGGTCGGTTTTGTGGGCGGTTCCACGGCGACGATCGAATGGATTCGCAAATACTCGTTTGCACGCAACATCGGTCCGGACAAGATCAACCAGCTTCGACACGTTCGTTTCCTGAAGAACGCCGATGGGGTACGCGAACACATGCGCGAGAACCGTGCGCTCCTGGTGCCAAAGTTCGACGCAGTGCTCGAGATTCTGCAGGCGCGACTCGGCGAAGCCGCGGTCTGGACCAGGCCAAAGGGCGGCTACTTCATCAGCCTGGAGGCAGGCGAAGGCTGCGCCACGCGCGCGGTAGCTCTGGCTAAGGATGCGGGCATTGCAGTGACGGCAGCCGGCGCTCCCTACCCGTACGGCGACGATCCCAAAGACTCGACAATCCGAATCGCACCAAGCTTTCCCTCGATCGACGACCTGCGGGTGGCAATCGACGGGCTCTGCACGTGCATCCTCCTCGCGCAGGCGGAGCACGCGGCCGCGTAGCTGGTCGCAGCAGCTGTCAGCCCGGCATGCAAACGTTTCTTCCCTACGCCGACTTCGAGCGGAGCGCGCATGCCCTCGATTCGCCGCGCCTGGGAAAGCAGCGGGTCGAAGTACTACAGATTCTGCGTGCGCTCACGTTTCCCAGCTACGGCTGGACCAACCATCCTGCGACAGTGATGTGGCGCGGCCGCGTTCCCGCCCTCACCGCCTACGGCCTCGCCATGGTGGATGAGTGGACCGAACGCGGCGCCGCGGATTCCACGCGAGCCCAGATCACGGAGTTTGCACCCGAGGCGGCGACGAATAGAGCTGGCGTCGCGATGCCGACCTGGTTAGGGAACGAGGCACTACACCGCAGCCACCAGTCCAACCTGATTCGAAAAGACCCTGGATTTTACGGTGTCCAGTTTCCTGAAGTGCCGGGCGATCTCGAGTACGTCTGGCCCGGCGCGGATACCGGTCTGCCTGCGCAACCACTCCTCGTCGGATCACCATTGATGATCTTCCGGCCGAAGGACGAAGCTCAGCTCGAAAATTGGCTGGATGCACGAGAGGTCAGTCTCGGAGAAGCGTCACCCTCCGGAAGGCAAGGACCAAAGTGGATGGCTCAGCGCACCCTCTTCGAGTCGCTGCCGAACGGCACTCGCATCGCTGTACTCGGTCGCGGTGGTGAATGGCTCCGCCTCGGAGAGATAGTCGGCGACATGTGGGCCGACGTGCACGAGGGAACCAATCCGTCCGAGACCTACATCCGACCGGTCAGGTTCGACGAAGAACTGCCGCGTTCGGCGTTTCCCTATCCGGCGCTGCTGCAGGATCCACGATCGCTGTTTGAGACCACGGGGCCAGAACTCTAGTTCGTTGACCCTGGCGGGTTTGCCTTCGTGCCGCCGTCTAGTGCGGCTCGACCGCCACTCTGTACCGGGACTCCATCGACTGCACCGCCGAACTCTGGACTGTACTTCTGCTTGTCACGGAACGTGTCAACAAATTGCTGGAGTCGAGGATCAGTCGGGCTGGTCACTCTCAACTGGTAACCCCACGAGCTGATCACGATCGGACTCGGCAGTGAGTTGCTCGCCCACGGCGTCAGGTCCACATATCGGTTCGACTCTCCCGCGAATCCGACATCGCTCGCGGGCTCCGGGATGAGTGTCTGCTTGGTGACGAAGGCCGTCAGTGCTTTGACCTCGGCAGCGGGAAGGTTGGGGTTGTATGTGATCCAGACGGCACCGTGCTCGAGGTTGTGCACCGCGCGCTCGGTCGGGACCGGCTTCGTGTACACGCCGGCGTTCATCCAGACCGGGTTGTGTGGCCCGCCGACGGGCGGCACAACCGAGTACTTCACGGGAGTGGTCACGTGGTCGTGCTCGAGCGCACCCTTGTGGTCCGAGCCATCGCCCGGCCAGCCGGTGGTGTCGTAGGCCATGACACCCGTGATGCCCGAGGTGTTCTTCACCCGGGTCGCAGGTTTCTGGACCGTCGTGGTGCCCGATGATGCTGCGGGAAGAATCTGCCCGTTGGCCGTGACAGCAGGAGTTTTCGCCGGTCGAGTAACGACCACGATGAGGACGGTCAGTGCGGCAGCCACAATGACCACGATGGCAATTACGATGACCCGCGCGAGAAGCCGACGACGCTTCTCAGCCTTCTTTGCCGTTGCAACTACTGCCTTGCGATGTTCGGCGCTTGCGCGCGCAGACTCCTTTGACATGGTTCGACCCTAGAGGCCGTTTGCTGGATGCCCGCCGTGACCGGTTCCTGAGTTGATCGTCGAAGGGCTAACGGAAATCGCGCGACCGTGTCTGGGGTGCCATCCTGAGCACCTCGAATTTGTCGGCGAGCAGGTTGGTGACGCCTTCGGGTGACCGCTCGAGAATGCCGCGGACGATCATCGCGGTTGCATCCCGGGTAACTCGTCGATATCGGTTCCAGACGCCGACGCTACAGATGACGTTGATGAGTCCGGTCTCGTCTTCGAGATTCACGAAGGTGATGCCGCTCGCGGTGGCGGGGCGTTGCCGGTGGGTGACAACTCCGCCGACCTCGACGCGTCTGCCGGTTTCTGCTGTCTTGAGGCTGGCTGCGCTGAATACCCCGCGTTCCGTTAGCTGCTCGCGAAGGTGTCGAACGGGATGATTGTCGGTCGACAGCCCGGTTGCCCAGAGATCGGAGATGAGTTCATCCACCTCGGAGGGCATCGTGAACAGCGGTGGTTGCACGGTGACTATGGTGTGCTCGAGGAACTCCGCACGATCCTGGGCGGCGTTGCCCGCGTTCCATAGTGCCTCGCGTCGGGTGAAGCCGAGGGTGTCGAAGGCTCCGGCGGCCGACAGTAACTCGAGCTGGGCGGTTGTGAGACCAACCCGCCGTACGAGATCGTTCATGCTGACATAGTTGCCCGCGCGGTTTCGCTCGTCGACGATCTTGGTCGCGAGAGTGGTGCTGATGCCGCTGACCTCGTCGAGACCGAGCCGTACCGCGAATGCGCCGTCGCGACGGTGGTCGTCGGAGTCGAACGGGATGCCGCGGTCGAACGGCGGGACGGGTGGTTGCTCGCCGAGGCAGGCATCGGGGTCTCGATACGCGTCGCTTCGCGGCGCTACTCGACCACCGATTAATTCCAGCCCAGCGCTCGTACCCGAGAGCTGGATGTCGGGCCGAAGCACGACGACACCGTGCCGCCGCGCATCCGCGACAAGTGTCTGCGGCGAATAGAAACCCATCGGCTGTGCGCGTAGCAGCGCGGCGAGGAATGCGCCGGGATAGTGGAGACGCATCCACGAACTCGCATAGACGAGCAGCGCGAAGCTGAGGCTGTGGCTCTCGGCGAATCCGAAGTTAGCGAAAGCCTGAATCTTGCCGTAGATCTCGTCGGCGACGTCGCCCTCAATACCGTTCGACTTCATGCCCTCGTACAACCGCTCGCGCAGTGATTCGATGCGCTCGATGCCGCGCTTCGATCCCATGGCTCGGCGCAGCAGATCGGCATCCTCACCCGTACAGCCGCCGACCGCCATGGCGACCTGCATGAGCTGCTCCTGAAAGACGGGGATGCCAAGAGTTCGCTCGAGCGGTTCCTTCAGCTTCGGATGCAGGTAGGTGACGGGCTCCTGTCCGAGCTTGCGTCGCACGTATGGATGCACGGCGCCGCCCTGAATCGGACCGGGGCGCACGAGCGCGATCTCGACCACGAGGTCGTAGAAACGTCGGGGTTGCAGCCGGGGGAGTAGTCCCATCTGGGCACGCGACTCGACCTGGAACACGCCGATCGAGTCGGCTCGGCACAACATGTCGTAGACGCCGGCCTCCTCTTTCGGAATGGTCTCGAGTGTCCACTCTTCGCCCACGTGCTCGCGGGCAAGCTCGAAGGTGTACTGCAGTGCTGCGAGCATCCCGAGGCCGAGCAGGTCAAACTTGACGAGACCCATCCAGGCGCAGTCGTCTTTGTCCCACTGCAGCACGGTGCGGCCATCCATTCGTCCGTGCTCGATCGGGCACACCTCGCCGACGGGCCGATCGGTGAGCACCATGCCGCCTGAGTGAATGCCGAGGTGTCGCGGGAACTTCAGGATGTCTGTCGCAAGCTCAACGACGGCGGGTGGAATGTCGTGTTCGGAGCTCTCGGTGAGTGCACCCCAGCGCTCGACCTGCTTCGACCAGGCGTCCTGCTGGCCGGGGCTGTGCCCGAGCGCCTTTGCCATGTCGCGCACGGCGTTCTTCGGCCGATAGCTGATGACGTTGGCAACCTGAGCCGCGTTCTGCCTGCCGTACTTCGCGTAAACGTACTGGATGACCTCCTCGCGGCGATCGGAGTCGAAGTCGACGTCGATGTCTGGTTCCTCGTCGCGCATGCTCGAGAGAAAGCGCTCAAACGGCAGGTCGTAGTAGATCGCGTCAACGGCCGTGATCTTCAGCAGGTAGCAGACCGCCGAATTCGCCGCAGAACCGCGACCCTGACACAGGATGCCCAGGCTCTTCGCGTAGCGGACGATGTCCCACACGATCAGGAAATAGCCGGGGAAATCCTTCTTCTCGATCACGCCCAGTTCTTTTTCAATGCGGGCGCGATCCTTCTCCTTGAGATTCGGATACCGTTCGGCAGCTCCCTCCCACACCAGTTTGCGCAGCCAACTCATAGGGGTGTGGCCCTCAGGGACATCCTGCTTTGGCAACCCGGGCCTTGCGCGACGCAGCTCAAAGGCGTGCGAATCTGCGATGCCGACCGTGTTCTCGACCGCTCCCGGATAACGCGCAAACCGTGCCGCCATCTCGGCACCGCTGCGCAAGTGGGCGCTCCCGGATGCCGGCAGCCAGCCATCCAATTCATCGAGACTTCTGCGAGCGCGCACTGCGGCAACCGCGGTCGCCAGTCGATACTGCTGGGGTGTCGCGTAGTGGATGTTGCCGGTCGCGACCAGCGGCAGGCCGCGAGCCGTGGCAATGTCGGCCAGCGCGTCGTTGTAGTCGGAGGCGAGCGGGTCGCCGTGATCAAAGAGCTCTACCAGCACGTTGTCGCGACCGAAGAGATCGATGAGTTCATCCACCTCTCGTGCCGCCCCACCGGTCCCTGAGCTCGTCGAAGGGCACCCAGCCCCCAACGCCTGCCTCACCCGCCCCTTCCGGCATCCGGTCAGTACCGTCAACTGGCTGCCCGCGCGTTCGGAGAGTTCGTTCAGGTCATACAGCGGTCTGCCCTTCTCTTGCCCAGCCAACTGCCCAGCTGTCAACGCGCCCGCGAGCCGGTGATAGCCCTCCTCGCCCCGGGCTAGCAGAACCAGGTGGCTGCCCTCGGGGTCTGCCTCACCGTTTTGCGGTTTGCGCAGACCCAGCGAGAGTTCCGCACCGAAGACCGTCTTGATGTCGTAGCTCTCTGCTGCCTCCGCCATGCGGACGATTCCGTAGAAACCGTCGTGGTCGGTGAGACCGAGCGCGTGCAGTCCGAGGCGCTGGGCTTCTTCGAGCAGTTGTTCGGGCGAGGATGCCCCGTCGAGAAAGCTGAAGTTGGAGTGCGCGTGCAGTTCGGCATAGGGCACCACCGTCTCTCGCGGCTCCGCAATGGTCGATGGCACGTATGGCATGCGCTTGTTGGACCAGGCCGGACTGTCTCCGCCGTCCGCTCCCACGGGTGCGGGCGGTGGGCGATGACCGCTCAGGGCACGCTCGAGCTCTGACCACGAGATCGGTGGGTTACTAAAACCCATGAGCTGCTCCGACCATCAGTCGTACCGCGCCTCTGCGGCCCAGCTCGATCCGGTTGCGCGACGGGTAAGCACCAGCAGCCATGCCACACCTCGGTCGTCGACAACCTGGAACCGAGAGGCATTGAGCGCCGCCTCTGCATCCCACCAGCGTTCGGCGATCGGCCACGGCCCAGCCCACGCCGTGATCTGTCGTGGGTCTTTGCCGGTCGCGGGGGAGAACCGGCTGGGAGCGCTGGAGAATCTGCCACGCTCGTCGACCACGACATCCGTTCCGTCTGCGCCGTAGACGAACACCGGATGCGGCGCAGCGAAGATCGTGGCGGGTAGCGGGAGAGGCAATTGGCCGGGCCACGGCAGCAGGTTGGAGCGGGGGAGCAGAGGGCGATCACCCCAGGGCACGGTCTTCTGCCGGTCGGCGAGGGTTCGGCCGCCACTCACGACCGCGGTGAGAACACCCTCGTGCCCGAGCATGCTCTGCACGCGAGCGAGCCCGTTGTGGATGCGCTCATCCGGCCCCGCGCCAAACAGCCCGACCTCGTGGTTGCCGATCGCATCAACGACCTCGGGCACGATGCGAACAGCACTGACACCGGATCGGAGGCCCGAGTCGACCTCACCGCTGCCTTGCAGCTGCCAGCGCACCCGGTCGACGACATCCGAGGCGGTGAAAGAGCGCGGATGCAGCCAGCTGCGCTCAGAGTAGTCGCCCAACTCGGTCTCGATTTCGATGCGCAGGGTTGTGCAGACGAGCTTGCTCGCGACGAGCCTTTGCACAAAGTCGTCGGCGGACGCTCGAACGCCGAACGTCACCTGGTCGACCCGATCGAGTGGTGGTTCGAAGGCGACTACACAATCGAGTTCGTCGGGCGGCTGATGGGCGACGATCGGTCGAGAATCGAGGCCACCGGCAAGAGCGTGCAGGTGGGCGCCGTCCGGGCCGAAGCGGCCGAGGACGTCTGTCGCGGGGAGTGCGGCAAATTCGCCGAGCGAGGAGATGCCGAGTCGCCGCAGCAGTGTGATGAGCACGGGATCTTCGAGCAGGCTGACCGGTAGGTTGCCCAGAAACTCCGCGGATGCCCCCTCCGGAACCACCCGAACCCGGTATGCGCTGGTTGCGGTGCGGGCCGCCTGCTCCGCGGTGAAGGGTCCGTCGGCGATGCCGACCCGAGCTCCCGGGATGCCGAGACTTTCGAGAAGTGCGACGAGCGCGAGACCCGCTGGTTGCTCTCCGCCGTAGTACCGTGCGGGTCCGCGAGAGCGGATTGCGGCGATCCCGGGACGCACGAGTTGAACCCCGGGCATGAGTTCTTCGATCGCCGTGATCACGGTCTCGAAGGTTCGCGAGTCGAGCTGCTGTTCGTATGGGCGAACGATCAGGTCGGTGCAGCGCGCCTGGGCTTCCCGAACGCGCAACCCCCGTTGTACTCCTTCGATGCGGGCTGCGGCGGAGCAGGCGAAGACGAGACCCTTCTCGATGAGCGCGAGCGGGGCATCCGTTGCCCCCGCACTCGCTGCGTTGGCGGGTAGCGGCTCAACCCGCAGCGGTTCAACTCGCAGCGACGCGAGGATCGGCCAGTCCGGAACCCAGAGCACCATGCTGCGCGTGATGAGGCTCATCCGACGGCTCGCAGGTGTGTCTGAGGCGTTTCGACGCGGGCAAATCGTAGCTCCGGATCGGGTAGCCACATCCTGGCGCTTCGCGGTCGGCCGCCCGCTCGAGTCGACACGGTCACCGTCACCTGGCGTGCAGTGAGGTGGCCTGCACCGTCGCCGATGCCGGTCCAGCTGCTCTGCGACAGGCTCAGCATTGCTTCGCTCTGCGGCCACGCGCTGTGTGAGCCAACGACAATCAGAGTCGAGCCTCGCTGACGCAGTCGCGCGGACAGTCGCGCGAGGTTGCCCTCTGACGCCTGTCGAGGTGGTTTGATCACCACGATCGTCAGGACGTCGGCTATTGCGGCTGTCACAGCCAGCCACTGGTCACCAGGGGCTGGCACGAGAACCAGGCGGTCGAGGTCGATGCCGAAGGATGCTGCTGCTTCGATTCCAAAGTCGGGGACTCCGACAACCCCGCACCAGGAGCCTGCGGCAGAGGGACCCGCGAGCAGTGCGAGCAACAGTGTCGCCGAGCTTTCGACCGAAGCTGGACTCCCAATTGAATACATGGCGCCCTGTTTGAGGCCGCCGCCTGGCAGCAGCTCGGCGAGGGCCGGATGCGTCGGAAGAAGCCGACTGTCGAGTTTTGTTGCCTGCATCGACCGGATGCGTGACTGCAGCTCATCGATAATGGCAGCAGGGGCAGCGGACTCCTCGGGAAGGGTCGTGGCTGCAAGGGTCATGCTCCCATATTCGAACATACGTTCGATTGTGTCAATTGCTTACGACATCCTGCGGCGTGTCGTCTCGGCTAGCCTCGAGAGGTGACCGCAGCCCTGTCAGAGCACCTCGCAACGCGCATACGCGCCCTGCTGCGAGCCGCAGACCACCCTCGAGGAGGCAGTGGCTCGGCGGGGGACTGGCGGGCCGTACGGGACCGCTGGCTGGACCGTCTGGATCCGCGGGAGAGTCTCGAACTGGGGGAGTCCGATATCCGTTCGCTCATCGATTTCCTGTCCGAGGCGGGGCCGAGCCGCGCGTCGCGTCGGACCACCGCCGAGTGGAGCACCCAGATCGATGCACTCGTTCCTGAGCTGCTCTTCCTGAACTCCTAGCGGCTGCCGCGCTTCTTCGTCTTGCCGCCGGGACGACGCGGGGGTTTCTGCGGCGTCTTGGCGGCGCGCTTCTTGGCCACCTTTGCGGGCCGAATCTTTGGGGTCGGGGGAGTCGGGTTTGCCCGGGAGCTGGCCTCGGTGCGCCCTCGCACGATGCCGACGA
>JADGOT010000235.1 GCA_017882805.1 Glaciihabitans sp.
CTTCGCGCTGGTGAAGCTTCGTCGCGTTCGGGCGACACTGACGCTGCTGTGCGCGGGGCTGTTCGCGCTCACCGCGATCCAGACGGTCATCGGCTACCTCATCACCGTGGCCGGACAGGTCGGCTGGATCGGGCTCCACGTGCCGCTGGCATTCGTGGTCTTCGGTCTCACCGCGTGGTTGTCGGCCAAGGGCGCCGCGATCGCGCGCGCCACTCGCGATTCCCGCGCCGCCTAGGTGGTGAAGCCACTACGGTGGCTGCGGGCCCTGCTCCCAAGCTGGACCGACTACCGGTCGGTTCGGCGCACGTGGCGGGGTGACCTGGTCGCCGGCATCACTGTCGGGATCGTGGCACTGCCGCTCGCGCTCGCGTTCGGTGTGAGTTCGGGCGCTGGCGCGGAGAGCGGCCTGATCACGGCCATCATTGCGGGCATCATCGCCGCGGTGTTCGGCGGGTCCAACATCCAGGTGTCTGGTCCGACCGGCGCCATGGTCGTTGTGTTGGGGCCGATCGTCGCAACTCACGGTCCAGCCGTTGTCGCGCTGGTGAGCATCATGGCCGGGGCGGTTGTCATCGTCGGGGGAGCCCTCGGTCTTGGTCGACTCGTGTCGTTCATCCCGTGGCCGGTCATCGAGGGATTCACGCTCGGTATTGCCGTGATCATCTTCATGCAGCAGGTGCCCGCTGCCCTCGGAACGACGCCGGGACACAGCAGCAACGCTGTGGTCGCTGCAATCCAGTCCCTGAATAGCGTGCAGGGCTCGACCGTGTTGTGGGCGCTGGCCGTTGTGGCGGTCGTTGCAATCATCATGATCGCGTCCCCGCGAATTCACCGCGCGATACCGGGATCGCTCGTTGCCATCGCCGTGGTCTCGACGGTGGTCGTCCTTGCGCGGATCCCTCTCGCGCGGATCGGGCAGCTGCCCGATGTCATCCCGTCTCCGGCGCTGCCCGCGGCGTCGCCGTCGCTTATGGCCGCACTAATTGGCCCGGTGTTGACGGTGGCGGCACTCGCCGCCATCGAATCGCTGTTGTCGGCGAGGGTCGCGGCATCCATCTCCGACACCGGCCCATTCAATGGGGACCGGGAACTTGTCGGGCAGGGGCTCGCCTCCATCGCATCCGGGATGTTCGGCGGGATGCCCGCGACGGGAGCCATCGCGCGGACTGCTGTCAACGTCCGCTCGGGCGGCAAGTCGCGCCTCGCAGCCATCGTGCACTCCCTGGTGTTGGTTGCCATTGTCTATCTGGCGACCGGCGTTGTTTCGCAGATCCCGCTGGCCGCGCTGTCCGGCGTTCTGATGGTCACCGCCACTCGGATGATTTCGCTGCACACTGTGCGAAGTGTCGTCGGTTCGACCCGTTCCGACGCGATCGTTTTCGTCGTCACCGCACTGATCACGGTCTCGTTCGATCTGATCGTGGCCGTCGGGATAGGAATTGCGGTTGCGGCGTTCTTTGCGCTTCGGGGTCTGGCCAAGTCCGGGGGAGTCCACCGTGAGCCGCTCCCGCTCCCCGGTGTACCGGGCGACGAGGGTATCGCGCTGTTTCGCCTCGACGGAGCCCTCTTTTTTGGCGCAGCGGACCGGATGCTCGCGCGGGTGACCGAGATCGACAACGTGAGCGTTGTCATCATCCGGATGTCCCAACTGCAGGCTCTCGATGCGACGGGCGCACGCGTTATCGCCGAGATGATCCGTCTGCTCGAGCGGCGGGGCATCACCGTGCTGGTGAAGGGCATCCAGCCGGAGCACACGCGACTGGCGAGCCGTCTGGGCGTGATTTCGGCGCTGCGGCACCAGAATCACCTGTTCACCACTCTTGACGCGGCGGTCGAGCACGCGCGCAGTCACGTGGCTCGCGCCGCTCTGGCGTCGAAGCCTCCGGTCGAGACCTAGCGCATCGCGGCGTAGAACGGCATCTCGGCGCCGCGCGCGAAAACTAGGTGCGGCGCCACTTCGACTGGCTCGACCGATGGGGTGCTCGCGGCTGAAACTGCGCGAGCAGGCACTGCGCGCGGTCGCGCAGCCAGGGCGCCGACCCGGTGCGCGAGTCGCTGGGACGGCAGCTCGACGTACCGGTAGAACACGGTCGCCGCTGCGAGCGACAGCGGGAGTCCGATGAGCCCGACCAGCCACCACTGCGCATCGCCAAGCGCGTACGCGAGGGACGCGAGGATCGGCACGTGGATGAGGTAGAGGCTGAACGAGATCTTGCCCAGGAACTGCGAGACGCGCGCGTTGAGGAATGACCGAAACGGTCCAAATCCGATCGCCGACAGGATGATGCCGGACGCGCCAACCCCAACCAGGCTCCACAGGATTCCGCCCAGCAACGGATTGCCGTGCGTCGCGAACGCGAAAATTCGGCTCGCGATCATAAACAACAGCGACGCGCTGAAGACTGTCACCCAGAACGGTCGACTGCGGCGGCGTGACCACTCCTGAATTTTCTCGAGACGAGACGCCATCAACGTTCCCATCATGAACACCGGCAGGTAGAAGGCTGCGTTGGCGTGTACCGGGTCGCCGATGGTGAGGGCGACGCAGCCGGCCATCGCCAGCGCGAAGGCGACCCACGACCGGCGGATGAGAACCGCGGCGAGAACGAACAGGGGGAGGAGCAGGGAGAAGATGATTTCCCAGCGCAGCGACCAGAGCACGTTATCGACCGAGTTGCCGACCTTCATGAGTGTTGCATCCGCCAGGAGATCGAGCGGCGGTGTCGAGCGGGCGTTGGTCTTGCTGATCCAGATTCCGGATGTCACGTTGTTGATGTCTCGCGGTGCCAGGAAAATAAGGATCGCGGCGAGGGCGATCGCTCCCCACGCGGGAAGGTAGAGCCGCAGGAAGCGACTGGCGTAGTACTTCCTCCACGAGAAGCCTTCACGCAGTGCCGGAAGCGCAACCACGAGGCCGCTGAGTACGAAGAACAGCAGCACCGCTTGCGTGCCGTCGGTCGCGATGCGAAGCGGCGTGTCGGAGATCCACCACCAGGCGTCGCCGATGGTTCCGGTGTCTAGGAACGGCTGCGCAATCAAGCTCAAATGGAAGAGCACGACGATGAGGGCAGCTATCCCGCGCAGTCCGTCTAGTTGTGTAAGTCTCTTCATCTGTATCCACGGTAGGCCTGTTTCCTAAGTGTCTTCTGGATCGGGCTGGGGGTTCCTTATGAGAGAGCGCACAGGTAGCATCCGGAAGATGGCCACCGTTTCCGCCCCCAACCGCACAATCGTCGCCGTCGTTTTTCTGGTCGGCGGTGCGCTGCAGATTCTCGGAGCGCTCGTCGGGCTCGGCAATTCCGGCAACTCGGGCGGCTTCTATCTGCTGTCGAATCTCGCGATCGGCGCGGGCTTTGCCCTGATGATCGCGTGGTTTGCGTTGACGACGATCGCGCGCGTCGCCTATTGGATTGCGGCGATCGGATGGCTCCTTCTCGCGCTCACCAGTCTGCTCAATCTGGGGCTGGTCGGGCAGATCGCCGTCTTCGTCGCGATCGTAGGATGCGTATTCGCCGGCGTGATCGTGTTCAGCACTCGACCGTTCGGCGGTCGGGCGGACATCCTCTTTCTCGCCGCAATGATTGCCGGAGCTGTGAACCTGCTGTTCTCGCAGAACGGTAACGTGCCGAATCTGCTCAAGGCGGTCGTCGTGGTGGTGTTTGGGGCGCTGCTGGTGGCGGCGAGCATCCTGATCCTCGGCAAGCGCCTGACCAAGCCAGCGAGCCCCTGAATTGCCTGTCCCTGAGCTTGTCGAAGGGGCCCTATACCGCGAAACCGCACCCCGGCGCTACGCCTGCCGCCGGACTTCCCGTTCGCGCTAACGTCTCGACCATGGCTACTTCACGTACATCCGGGGGAAGCTCCCTCGTCGGTTGGTTCTTTCTCGCCTCAGGCATTGTTTACCTGCTGGGGCTCCTCTTCAATGACATCGTTCACTCGCTCACGGGCGGCTTCTGGAACTTCATCGCGTTCGCGCTGCTCGCGGTGGGCTTCTTCCTGCTATTCCTCTGGCGCACGTCGATGCTTCTTCGAGTTGCGTTCATCGTCGCTGCAGTAGGTTGGGCGCTACTCGCGATCGGCAGCGTCGCCTCGCTTGGAGCAGTCGCGACCCTCGCCGTCCTGCTTGCCCTCATCGGCACACTGGTCGCAGGCATCCTTGTGTTTGTGCGTCACCTGTTCTGGCGTAACGCGGACATCGCGTTCCTCGTGATGGCGATCATTGCGGCCCTGTGGCTGCTCGGGTTCATCGGCTGGATCGGCGTTCTCGGCGGCACGCTCGGACTCATCCTCGCTATCATCTTCGGCATCATGCTGGTCGTCGCAGGTCTGTTCATCAACCGCCGCCGCTAGCCGGGTGGTCGAGTAGCGCCGCGAAGCGACGCGTATCGAGACCCCCCGACCCGAAACCTCACTACCGTCTACGACCGGTGGTGAGGTTTCGTCGTTAACCCCTTGCAATGCGCTACGTTCGGAAAATGACCACGGCCCCCGCAACTCGCCCGATTTCGACTAAACCGCTGCGTGTCGCGGGCATTCTGTTCATCGTGGCAGGTGTCTCCTACGCTGCCGCTCAAGCCACCATTCA
>JADGOT010000236.1 GCA_017882805.1 Glaciihabitans sp.
TGTTGACCATTGGACTCGGCCGAGGCGGTCTCGTAGTGTCGATCTTCCTGTTGGCCGTACAGATCACCTCAACCGGCGGCCTCTATCCGATCCAGCTGTTGGCGAAGCCATTCCAGTTCATCAGTCCGTTCCTGCCGCTGACCTATGGCGTGCGGGGGATGGAGTCGATCATTGCGAACTCCGGTGTCGGTACCGCAATTGGTGCTGCCGTTGCTCTGGTTGCGTTTGGTGTCGGCAGCTTGCTTATCGCGCTTCTGGCCGTGAGGCGGGTGCGCCGCGCCCGTGCGCTCGGGCTGGTACCGGTGACGGCTTAGTACTGCGCCGGGCAACCGCGGCTCTGGCGAAGTCGAGGGTCTCGCCCAGAATCGCCAGTCGATCTTCGGTCGAGCGCGCTTTGTGTGTGTGCACTTCAGAGACCACGGAGCCGTTCCATTTTGCTTTCGCCAGATAGCCGAGCACTTCGGCGACCGGTTGCGAACCGTGACCAGGAATCAGGTGCTCGTCGAACAGGGTTCCGCCGAGCCCGTCGCACAGGTGCAGGTGACGCAGGCGCGAGCCCATGGCCAGTGCAAACTCGAGGCCGTCGCGTCCGGCGAGTGCGGCGTGGGAAAAGTCGAGTGTCATGGCCCGCACGTCGAGGTCCGTCGGATACGGGCTGGGGGAGTATGCGCGCATCTCCCGCCCGCCGATTGTCCAGCTGAACATGTTCTCGACCGCGACATCCACCCCGAACCGCTCGCCGAGATCATCTGCCGTGCGCTCGAATACTCGCGCGTACGCCGACTGGAACCGGAACGGCGGATGCACCACGACCGTCGAAGCACCGACCGCTTGTGCCAGCGCCGCCGATCGCTCGAGCTTGACCGCAGGGTTTACACCCCAGACGAACTGGGTCGCCAGCAGTACCGGTGCATGAATCGACAGAATCGGGATGCGATACGCGCGACTGAGCGAGAGCAGGGTCGCGGCGTCGTGGGTTGCCCGATCGCCGGTAACCATGATTTCGATGCCGTCAAAGCCCGCGAGGCGAGCCAGGCGGAAGGCCTCTTCGAGAGGCAGCGGAAAAACACACGAGGTACTCATACCGATGCGAATCATCGAAACGCACGCTACCTATCACGATTGAACGCCGGATGACTACCCGGCGAACGTTCCACGAGCGGCTGATACCTTAGCTAAGGACCTGCATCCACCGCAGAGTCCCCATAAGGCGAGGCAATGAAGACTGAGAAGGACTACGACTTCGTTGTGGTGTCCAATCGTCTGCCGGTCGACCGGGTCGTTCCCGCCAATGGCGAAGCGTTCTGGAAGCACTCACCTGGCGGTCTCGTTACAGCCCTTGAGCCGGTAATGCGGGCGAGCGCGGGCGCCTGGATTGGCTGGGCCGGCCAACCGGACCTGGAATTCGAACCGTTCTATAGCGACGGCATTCAGATTGTCCCGGTGCCGCTCAGCGCATCCGACATCGAGAACTACTACGAGGGTTTCTCCAACGACTCGATTTGGCCGCTCTATCACGACGTCATCGCCTCGCCCAGCTACCACCGCGAGTGGTGGGAAAGCTACGTCGCTGTAAACCAGCGGTTCGCCAATGCCGCGGTCGAGATCGCCGCTCAAGGCGCCGTTGTCTGGGTGCAGGACTACCAGCTGCAGCTGGTGCCGCGCATGCTCCGGCTTGCCCGGCCAGACCTGACCATCGGTTTCTTCAACCACATCCCGTTTCCGCCGTACGGCATCTACTCGCAGTTGCCGTGGAGAACGCAGATCGTCGAGGGCCTGCTCGGTGCCGACGTCGTCGGCTTCCAGCGGGTGGCCGACGCGTCCAACTTCTCGCGTGCCGTTCGGCGGCTCACCGGATACGTGACGAAGTATCCGAACATTGAAGTACCCGCCTACGACGGTGGTGCGCCACGCAGGGTTCTGGCGAAGGCGTTCCCGATTTCGATCGACTCCCAGAGCTTCGAGGAGCTTGCACGCAGGCCCGAGATTCAGGCACGGGCACGCGAAATCAGGGATGGCCTCGGAAACCCGAAGACCGTCATGCTCGGCGTCGACCGCCTCGACTACACGAAGGGCATCGGTCACCGTCTCAAGGCATTTGGTGAGCTGCTCGAGGAGGGTCGACTCACCGTCGAAGACGTCACTCTCGTGCAGGTCGCGAGCCCAAGCCGCGAGCGCGTACAGGCCTATATGCAGCTGCGGGACGAGATCGAGCTCACGGTCGGCCGTATCAACGGTGACTTCGGCACCATGAGCCACACGGCGATCAGTTATCACCACCACGGCTATCCACGAGAAGAGATGGTCGCCCTCTACCTCGCTTCCGACATCATGCTCGTCACCGCCCTGCGCGACGGCATGAATTTGGTGGCGAAAGAGTACGTCGCGAGCCGCTTCGATAACGACGGTGTTCTCATCCTGAGCGAGTTCACCGGCGCCTCGGATGAATTGCGCCGGTCACTCCGTATTAACCCGCACGACATCGACGGGTTGAAGGATGCCATTGTGCAAGCAATCGACATGCCCCGTGTCGAGCGTCAACGCCGAATGCGCGCGATGCGCAACCTGGTGCTGCGTAACAATGTGGATCGCTGGTCGGCTGGCTTCCTCGATGCACTGCGCGGTGTTGGCCAGCTCGGTCAGCCGGATGATGACGATGACCCGCTCGGTGACCTCGAATGGACAGTCGAACGGATTCGTCATCGGTGATCAGGCATGACTGAAATAGGACTGTCGCGCGAGTTAGTTGGCGCTTTGCACGAACTGGCGAGGGTCAAGAGACTGCTCGTCGCGCTCGACTTCGATGGAACGCTTGCGCCCGAGGTGGATGACCCGGAGCTGGCACGGGCGATCCCCGAGGCGCGCGCCGCGGTACTGACACTGCTCGACCTGCCGAATACGCGCGTCGCGCTCGTGTCCGGACGGTCGCTGGCGTCACTCGAGCAGGTATCAAACTTGCCGGACAACGCGTTGCTTGTCGGTTCTCACGGAATCGAGATCCGACTCGACCACGCCGGCGACACCGTGACGCTTGATACCACGGAGATCCATCAGGTCTCGGTTTTGAACGACGTGCTGGGCGAGGTCGCGGATTCGTTCGACCAGGTCTGGCTCGAGAAGAAACCCGCAGGATTCGCGCTGCACACACGTCTTGCCACGGACCACAACTCTCGCGTCGCGCATCTGGTGGCGCTCAGTGAGGCGACTGCCGAGATCGAGAATCTCAAGGTTCGCCGCGGTAAGGATGTGCTCGAGTTTTCGGTGCGTGGAGAGACCAAGGGCGACGCGCTCGAGTATCTTCGCGCGTACACCTCCGCGAGCGCCGTCTTCTACGCGGGCGACGACGTCACTGACGAGGACGCGTTCAGCGCACTCGGCTCGAACGACCTGGGTCTCAAGAGCGGAAGCGGGGAAACCCTGGCGGCCCACCGCGTTCCCGGCCCGCATCAGGTCGCACAGGTACTCGCCCTACTCGCGGAGTTCCGCGACGGCACATCCCACGAGCAATAGGGCCCAGATGAACTCAGAGACCGGTCCCCATCCTCGGGTCGAGCCGGTCGAGACGACTGTGGTCACCTAACTTAGGAGAAAATGCAACACGCCGCTCCAATCTCGGCGAGTGCCCGGCGAGTGGCAGATTTCTCCTAAGTTACGCATATCGCGGGGCGCGGGGCGCGGGTCTCGACAGGCTCGACCCGAGGCCGCGAGCCATTCGACGAGCTCAGGGACCGGTCGCGGACCTAATCGTCGCGGCGACATCCTGAACAAGCGAGACGACGTTGCGGACGGCGAGCCGCTCGGCACGGTCGCGTCGCATCAGGATGAAGATGCTGCGGTTGTTGTCTGACCCGCGCAGCTGCTTGAGCGCGATTTGGCCCGGGTACGAGAGTGCGGCCGTGTAACGGGGGAGACCCGCGATTCCGAAGCCGGCGGCAACCAGAGCTTCGATGATGTGGGTGTCCGCGAACTGCTGCACCACATTCATGGGCACCTCGGTCGTCGACAGCACCCGATTGAGCCACGACTCGAACGGATAGCCCCACGGGTTTCCGATCCAGCGTTCGCCGATGAGGTCTTTGGGCACAAGGTATTCGCGGTCCGCGAGGCGATGGGAGCTGGGCAGCGCGATGTCCAGCGGCTCGGTCATGACCGGTACCACCATGATGTCCGCGGTGCTCTTGGGGAGCTCCATGTCGTGTGCAAGCACCACGTCGAAGTCGGCCGTCAGTGCCGCGAACCCGTCGGATGGTGGGTCGCGATCGGAGCAGGTCAGCATGAGGCCGGGAAGCGCATCCACTCGAGCGAGGAGTCCTGGCAGGAACATCTGGCCGCCGGTCGGAAATGTCGCGAGTGTCACGCTGCCGACGGGAGTGTTGCGAAACGCATCCCACTCGGCTTCCGCCTTCGCTATGGCCACCGCCATCTCGCGAGCGGTTGCCGCGAGGGCACGCCCCGCATCCGTGAGTACGAGCCCTCGGCCGACCTTCTCGGTGAGGGGCAGACCGGCCTCTTCCTCGAGCCGATGCAACTGCTGCGAGACGCCGGATATCGTCTGGTGGGTCTCCCGCGCGACTGCCGTGATGCTGCCGCGCTCGGCGAACTCGCGAAGCAGGTTCAGGCGAACGATATCCACGGTCAGCACTCCTTATTAGTGAATCAACGCTTCAGTCTAATTCAATTAAACTTAACTAGTGCTTTATGAGAACGACTGTGATCATTAGAAGTACCACCAAACATTCGAAACTTCTAAGGCACACCATGTTCATCCTGCTTCTGCTCGCCGCTTCCGCAATCGTCGGAATGGTTTTCACCGTCCGCGCCGTCATCACCGATGGCCCGCAGCGCGTTCCCACGCAGCACAGCCAGCTCATCCGCTAAGCGAGGCACCGCCCGTCCTTAGGTCGGGCGAACGAGGGCATCCCGCGTAGGTTCTACACTTTGTAACATGCCGGAAACCCCCGCCAAGATTGACATCAAGCCGCGCTCTCGTACTGTCACAGACGGTATTGAGGCACTCACGTCGCGCGGGATGCTTCGCGCGGTCGGCATGGGCGACGCCGACTGGGACAAGCCTCAGATCGGTATCGCGAGCTCGTGGAACGAGATCACGCCCTGCAACCTCAGTCTCGACCGCCTTGCGCAGGCCTCTAAAGAGGGCGTGCACTCCGGTGGCGGATACCCGCTGCAGTTCGGCACCATCTCCGTTTCGGACGGCATCAGCATGGGCCACGAGGGCATGCACTTCTCTCTCGTCAGCCGTGAGGTCATCGCCGACTCGGTCGAGGTTGTCATGCAGGCTGAGCGCCTCGACGGCTCCGTTCTGCTTGCCGGATGCGACAAGTCGCTTCCCGGCATGCTCATGGCGGCCGCTCGGCTCGACCTCGCATCCGTATTTCTCTATGCCGGCTCGATCGCGCCCGGTTGGGTGAAGCTCAGCGACGGCACCGAGAAAGACATCACGATCATCGACTCGTTCGAGGCGGTCGGCGCGGTCAAGGCAGGCAAGATGAGCCTCGAGGATGCCAACCGCATCGAGTGCGCCTTCGCGCCCGGCGAGGGTGCGTGTGGCGGCATGTACACCGCGAACACAATGGCAAGCGTTGCCGAAGCTCTCGGCATGGCTCTTCCCGGTTCGACCAGTCCGCCGTCGGCCGACCGTCGCCGTGACTATTACGCGCACCGCTCGGGCGAGGCCGTCGTGAACATGCTTCGGCTCGGAATCACCGCCCGCAACATCCTGACCAAGGAGGCGTTCGAGAACGCGATCACCGTCGCGATGGCCCTCGGCGGCTCGACCAACGTCGTGCTGCATCTGCTCGCGATCGCGCACGAGGCTGAAGTAGAGCTGACCATCGACGACTTCAACCGCATCGGCAACAAGGTTCCGCACCTCGCCGACATGAAGCCGTTCGGGCGCTACGTCATGAACGATCTCGACCGCCACGGCGGGATTCCGGTGCTCATGAAGGCATTGCTCGATGCGGGCCTGCTTCATGGCGACTGCATGACCGTGACCGGCAAGACGGTCGCCGAGAACCTGGCCGACCTCGCGCCGATCGATGCGCTCGATGGCAAGGTTTTGCACACGCTCGAGAACCCGATCCACCCGACCGGCGGCCTCACGATCCTCAAGGGGAGCCTCGCTCCGGATGGCGCCGTCGTGAAGACGGCCGGCTTCGACGCCGAGCTGTTCGAGGGCCCGGCCCGCGTTTTCGAACGCGAGCGCGCCGCAATGGATGCGCTGACCAACGGTGAGATCAAGGCCGGCGACATCGTGGTCATTCGCTACGAGGGGCCAAAGGGTGGTCCGGGGATGCGCGAGATGCTCGCCATCACCGCCGCCATCAAGGGCGCGGGGCTCGGAAAAGATGTATTACTCTTGACCGACGGCAGATTCTCAGGCGGCACAACCGGCCTGTGCATCGGCCACATAGCTCCCGAAGCGGTGGACGCAGGTCCAATTGCCTTCGTGCGCGATGGTGATCTGATACGGGTCGATATCGCAGCTCGCAAGCTTGACCTACTGGTCGAGCCCGCAGAGCTGGAAGCTCGCCGCAACGGCTGGGCTCCCCTACCTCCGCGTTACACCCGCGGCGTCCTCGCGAAGTATTCCAA
>JADGOT010000030.1 GCA_017882805.1 Glaciihabitans sp.
ACAACCAGATGGTGAAGCTTGCCGATTTCGAGGTTTGAATCGTCACGAGATGAGGTCCCTCCCCAGTCACTGAGATAGTGCCGGCGCTCTCCCCGCCAGTGCACTCGGGGATGATTTCGTATCGCTTTGAGTCAAGAAGGCCGATGAACTTTCCTGGATCAATACACTTGAATCCCTCGATCAGGTCGGTTGCTCCTGCAGGCTTCACGCCCACCTCGATCCGTTGTGTTCCTTTTCCGGTGCGGGTGATCGGTTTTCCGAGTAGTACGCCATCCTGCGTTTGGAGGTACGACTTTGCTGCATCTTCTGCGGCCGTCTGCGTGGCGACGATGAAGGGGTCGACCTTGTTCGCAGTCGCGATTGCCCCACCACTCAATGCACCGGCCAGCGAAAAGGCGGCGACGGCGGCAATCACGAGTTTGAGCGGTGGTCGGCGGCGGACATACGGCGCCAAGTCGGCGGTGGCAACGAGCGCCCGCCGCAATTCGGCGTTGCGATCGCGCGTTTCGGAGTTATTGCTCATTCGACGCTTCTTTCGTGAGTGGTGCGGTAAGCGAATTGGCCAGTCGTGCCTTCGCGCGGGAGAGCCGCGATTTCACGGTGCCGACGGGGATTCCGAGTGCGGTTGCGGCCTCCTTCTCGGATAGGTCCTCGAGTACGCAGAGCGTCAGGATTCGCTGGTCGGCGACCGAAAGTTCTCGGAGTGCCTGGTGTGCCTCCGTGTCGAAAGCTTGAGCGGCGCGGTCGTCGGCGTGGGTACTCGCGGGAAGTCGATCGAGCATCGCGCGGTATCGTCGAGAACTGCGCGCTAGGTTCCTCGCGGAGTTCGTTGCCGTGACGAGCAGCCAAGGCAACATCGAGCCGTCGACGAATCGCACTGCATCCGCCTTCCGCCACGCTTCGAGAAACGCGATCGCGACGATGTCGTCTGCGTCGGCGGTGACTGCGACAAGCCGATGACTGTGTCGAAACATCCGGTGCCGATGTCGATCGAAGATTCGGCCAAACGCTTCGCCGTTGCCGCGAAGGGCTTCCGCCCAGTCGTGTTCGTCGTCAGATTCCGGCATCACACTACATAGTGTCCGCTGGGTGCCGAAAAGTTCCCCCTTCTCACAAACTTTCCGTAAGGGGGCAAACCGGACGGGCGTAACGGCTAGCGGTCGCGCGCAGCGCCCTTCGATGGCACGACCACGAAGGTGTCCGGGATGCCGAGCGCATGCTCGGCAAAGGCGCCGTCGATGGCGACCTGGATGCGGCTGACGTCCTCACGAGCGACCAGGGCCAGAGCGGATCCACCGAAGCCGCCGCCGGTCATCCGCGCGCCGATCGCGCCATTCTCGATGGCGGTCTCGACCGCGAGGTCGAGTTCCCGCACCGAGATCTCAAAATCGTCGCGCATGGAGCGATGCGAGGCGTCCAGCAGCTCGCCGATCGCGCGCGGGCCGTCGCTCTCGAGCGCGGCAACTGTGTCGAGCACTCGCTGGTTCTCGGTGATGACGTGGCGCACCCTTCGGAACGTCACGTCATCCAGTACCTCACGAGCTCGCGGCAGGTCGTGGGCCGTCAGGTCGCGAAGCGAAGAAACGCCCATGAGCTTCGCACCGAGTTCGCAAGATGCCCGACGCTCTGCATACCCGCCGTTGGCATGCTCGTGCTTGACGCCTGTGTCGATGATGAGCACCGCGAGATCCGCCGCTTCTAGTCCAAGCGGGATGATGCGGTAGTCGAGGCTCCGGCAGTCGAGGAACAGCGCGCAGTCCTTCTCGCTGAGGAGCGACGCCGACTGGTCCATGATGCCGGTGGGGGCTCCGACGACCTGGTTTTCGGTGATCTGCGACACCCGAGCAAGCGTCTGGCGATCAAGGCCGAGCTGCCAGAGGTCGTTGAGGGCGAGTGCGACAGCGCATTCGAGCGCGTGAGATGACGAGAGTCCCGCCCCAACAGGAACGTCGGAGACAACGAATATGTCGAGCCCGGGAACCGCTGCGAGATCGGCACCGAACTGCGCGAGCGCCCAGGCAACGCCGAGCGGATAAGCCGACCACCCGGTGAGGTGCTCCGGGTTGAGGTCAGCAAGCGGAATCTCAACCAGCTCGTCGGCGTAGGAGCTGCCAACCCGCGCAACTGAGGCATCCCGCGTGCCAACCGCGACGACGGTGCGTCGGTCGATGGCGAATGGCAGAACGAAGCCGTCGTTGTAGTCGGTGTGCTCGCCGATCAGGTTGACCCGGCCGGGGGCGGACCAAATTCCGTTCGGTGTGTACCCGAAGACATCCTCAAAGGCTGAGGCGGCCTCGTCGCGAATATCGGCCACTACGAGTTGGCCTTGGCAATCGCATCCCGAATCGCGGCCGCAGCCACTTCGGGAACCACGTCGCCGATCCAGGCACCCATCGCCGACTCGGAGCCGGCGAGGTACTTGAGCTTGTCTTTGGAGCGTCGCGGCGACGTGAGCTGAAGCATAAGTCGCACCGTGTCGCGACCCACGTCAGTCGGGGCCTGGTGCCACGCGGCAATATAGGGCGTCGGGGTTTTGTACAGCGCGTCAATGCCACGTAGTAGCCGCAGGTACAGCGTGGCGAGCTCGTCGCGCTCCTCGTCGGTCGTCGCGGCGAAATCGGGGACGTGCCGCAGTGGCAGCATGTGCACCTCGATGGGCCAGCGCGCGGCGTAGGGCACGAACGCGATCCAGTGCTCGCCGCGCAGCACGACGCGCTCTGACGCGCTCTCCAGTTCGAGGATGCTGGCGAACAGGTCTCCATCGAAGTGGTCGATCGAGTCGAGCAGGAGCTGAGTGCGCGGCGTGATGTAGGGGTAGGAGTAGATCTGGCCGTGAGGATGATGCAGGGTTACGCCGATCGCCTCACCACGGTTCTCGAACGGGAAGACCTCTCGCACTCCCGGAAGTGCAGAAAGCGCGGCGGTGCGGTCGGCCCACGCCTCGATGATCGTTCGTGCGCGCGACTCGGTGAGACTCCCGAAGGAGCCAAAACTTTCGGGGCTGAAGCACACCACCTCGCACCGACCAATGGCCGGGAGTGAGCGACCGATACCGATGCTCGTGAGCTGTTCGTCGCTGTACCCGTCGGACATCGCGGGCCCAAAAGACGGCGACCGGTTCTCGAACACCACTACGTCGTAGTTATCGGGAATCTCGGATGGGTTCGCCGGAGTCGCGGGTGCCAGTGGGTCTTGATCGGAGGGCGGAAGGAACACGCGATTCTGCCGCGCCTCCGCGATCGAAATCCATTCGCCCGTGAGCGGATCCTGTCGCATCACGGGGGTTTCCGGTCGAGGTTCAAGCGGTCGAAGATCGGCCGAGCGCTCAGGACCTAGGCGGGTGTCGGCGTCGTCAAAATAGATCAGCTCGCGACCATCCGCCATGCGGTGTTCCTGTTTTGTGACGCGGGGCATGGATCTCCTAGCAACTTCCTAAATCGAAAGACACATTGCCGTAATTGACAAGAAAACACAAGTAATCAACAATAAACCCATGGTAGCTGAATCGGCTCTGCCCGCGGCGGTCCGCCGCGAGCGCATTGTCGCCATCGTCGAGGAGCAGGGCTTTGCCCGTGTGACCGACCTCAGCGACCGATTCGGCATCTCCGAAGTCACGACGCGCGCCGACCTGGACGCACTCGCTAAAGCGTTTGTTGTGCAGCGAATCCACGGGGGAGCGATCGCGACCTCGCATCCGTCCACTCTCGAGCAACCGTTCGAGCAGACGTCGCTAACGGCCGCAGACCAGAAACGCAGTATCGGCATCGCTGCCGCGTCCCTCGTGCTGTCCGGGCAGGCGATCGTGCTCGACGTGGGCACGACAACCGCGGCGATCGCGACGGCGCTCATCGCCCGCGCCGACCTGCACGACGTGGTGGTGATCACGAACGCACTCAACATCGCAATCGCGCTCGAGCCGGCGATCCCGCGATTTACGGTCATCGTCACCGGCGGCACCCTGCGCCCGCTGCAACACTCCCTGGTCGACCCACTCGCCGGGGCGGTCATCGAGCACATCCACGCGGATATCGCTTTCGTTGGGTGCAGCGGCGTGGATGTTCGAGCAGGCATCACGAATATCAACCTGCCCGAGGCCGACGTCAAACGCCGGATGCTGGCGGCCGCAGCCCGCAGCATCGTCGTTGCCGACGCAACGAAGCTCGGCATCGCCCATCACAGTCGCGTCGCGCCGGTTTCGGATGTCGATGCACTCATCACCAGCTCGGACGCCGACCCGCGCGCCGTTGAACAGCTCGAGCGCGCCGGGCTCGCGGTCACCCTCGCCCCATAGCGCGCCCCAAGCTTTTCGCTAGGTGCGGTTGCTAGTTTTAGCGAAACCCCTCAAGGAGAAGCATGTCTTGGTTAGTCACGGGCGGCGCCGGTTACATCGGCGCCCACGTCGTGCGAGCGCTGCAGAACGCCGATCTCGAGCCCGTTGTGCTCGACGACCTGTCTTCGGGGTTCGAGAGCTTCGTGCCGGAGGCGGTACCGTTCGTTCGAGCGAGCATCCTCGATGGCCAGGCGGTTCTGCGAACGATTGATCGCTATAACGTCAGTGGGGTCATCCACGTGGCGGGCTTCAAGTACGCGGGGGTCTCCGTCCAGCGCCCCCTGCACACCTACGAGCAGAACGTCACGGGCACCGCGACGCTGTTGGCGGCGATGGCGGATCGCGGTGTCGATCGCATCGTGTTCTCGTCGAGTGCTGCGGTCTACGGAACCCCGGATGTCGACCTCGTTACCGAGCAGACGCAGTGTGCTCCCGAGTCGCCGTACGGGGAGTCGAAGTTGATTGGCGAGTGGCTGCTGCGAGACCAGGCTGTCGCGGTCGGGCTGCACCACACCTCGCTGCGATATTTCAACGTCGTCGGGTCGGGAGACCCCAGCGTCTACGACGCCAGCCCACACAATCTGTTTCCGTTGGTGTTCGATGCCCTCGTGGATGGTCGCACGCCGAGGATCAATGGCAACGACTATCCAACCCCCGACGGAACCAACGTTCGTGACTACCTGCACGTCGCCGACCTCGCGATCTCACACGTCGCGGCGGCGCGACGTCTGGAGGCGGGGGAGACGCTCGAGCCTGCGTACAATCTCGGCAGCGGTGATGGTGTCTCCGTTGCCCAGATCATGACCGCGATCGCCGAGGCGACCGGAATCGACTTCACGCCAGAGATCGGCCCGCGCCGTCCAGGCGACCCAGCCCGAATCGTCGCGAGCGGCGACCTTGCGGCGCGTGATCTGGACTGGAAGATGCGCCACACCCTCGCCGAGATGGTGACGAGTGCCTGGCAGGCCCGCCTCCAGGCGGCATCCTGAGACGCCGCAGGGCGCTCCCGTTTGTGTAGTAATCTGTCCTAGTTGCCCTGTGCCCGTTCAAGCGCAGGCAATCCGGGGTCCATGGCGCAGCCCGGTAGCGCACCTGCATGGCATGCAGGGGGTCAGGGGTTCGAATCCCCTTGGATCCACAAAAGGATGAAGCCTCACCGATGGTGGGGCTTCATCCTTTTGTCGCTCTATGGTCGATGAGAACCCTCGTGGGCCCACACCCAACAACAACTCCAACAAGCCTGACCCGTCGCGGCCGGCCGAACGGCCCCGACGGGCTCATTGTTTCGCGGCATCGTCGGATAAACAGAACGGCCCCGTCTCGCAATACGAGACGGGGCCGTTCAAACTTTCCATAATCTGTCAAGGATTAAGGTCTAAAACCGGCAGCTATGGTGTGCGCGGTGTGTGTGTCAACTTTTTGACGAGTCTGGCGATTGCCCATACGACAACGCCGATGACTGGAACAATTACGATGACGACAGCCCAGATCACCTTGTTGAGAGTGGGCATGGTCTTGTCGCGCACGGTAATGACTATCGCGGCTATGGACACGGCGTAGAAGAGCGCAAAGAACACTATCGACGGCCAGTTATAGATCACCATTTTGAATCCCTATCCTTAATGAGACGGGCTGTCAGTAGTTTATCGCGCCGCTGGCGAGCACATGCATCGTGTAGGCCTCATTCCAATTGACGCCGAGATGCTCGATGGGCCCTACGGTGACGTTCCAATAAATTTGAAGAGTCCGGTTCGTGGGCGACCCGCTGTCCACGCAGTTGGTGACCGTTGTTGTGATGGGGACGATAGAAAAGTCGACGATGCAGACATGGGAGCCGGTGTATCCGGCGTAAGTGGAAATCCACACTCGGCTGCCGTTGTAGTAGAAGTGTCCGAGTTGCTGCACCTCGTCTGGGCCGTCATTTATCTTTTGGCTGTAACTTCTGGAATGCACTGTCGAAGTTGCGGCCGCCGCTGCCAGCGACGCGTAGTCACTCGCGCTCATGGTCGTCCGAGCTTGGGCAAGGCTGCTCGCGGTGACCACAGTCGCTGCGGATGATTGTGTTGTAATTATGCTGGTGCACTCGGCAACGGACAGACCTGCCTGACCTTGCTTCTGCGCCGCCTCCACGGCCTGCACGCACGCACTGCTCGTGACAGTGCTGTGAAAGGTTTGCCCAGCAGTAGCGGGGGTTGTAGGTGATGCGGCGTCTGCTGGTGCGGCGAGCCCGATCCCGCCGATGATCAGTGTCCCGGTGGTGATGATCCCGGCGAGTAGGCGAGATTTGGTTCTGAGTTTCACGTGGCTTCCTTCGTTCGGATACGAACGGCAGCGACCGTGTTCCTCACCCGGTAATCCGGAAGGAACGTGTCGCCACTCCGCCTGAAACCGCACCCACGGCGCGGCAGCCAAGTATCGCAGCAGGGAACCCAGAAGTCGAGCCAAGCTCGATTTCCCGATGCGCATTCCCCGTGAGTCAGGACGAAACTCCGAAGACCGTGCGTGGGTGACTGACTTTCGGAACCGGTGGATCTTGCTCGGAGGTATTCGACCGATGCATAGTGGATCCTTCCAAATACTTTGGCGGTAGGCAGGTATACCGACCAGTCGGTGCACACGCTTCACTCGCGTTGTGGCCTGTGCAATCGTTGGCCTCATTTTCGGTGCCGGTCGCTTTTGTCACGACTTTCGTTGCGTCGTTGGTACTCCCAGTGCCATGGCCGCGAGCGAATTTGGAAGCCCCTGCTTCGTGTGCCGCCCTCGTTCCAGCGAGTTCGTCGGCTTGGAGTTGGCGGGCTCGCTTCGCCGTAGACAGTTGTGCATCTGCCCGTGGTGGGCTATCTATAATTCGAGCCAGCTTCTGCAGCTTCTCTGCAGAGGTCCCATTGTTTCGATAAGAGTTCAGTGGGCCCACAAGAGGATGAAGCCTCACCAATGGTGGGGCTTCATCTCTTTTGTCGCTCTATGGTCGCGGGAGAACCCTCGTGGACAACCCAAGCTCTATCCAGACGCCGAACCAATCAACGGTGCGATCCGCTCGCGGTGATACTGCAGCGCGCGATCGAAGGCCGCCGTCGCTCGCTTCACGTCGCCGCTGACCACCAGACCGACCTGGATGCCGTAAAACGTATCGAGGAGTAGTTGCGCCTCTATTGCAGCGTCCATCTTGTCGAGGCCGAGTGCCTCCAGAGTGGCCCGAGCGCGGGAGTGAAGCTCTTCGTGGACGATGCGAGTCACGGCGCGATCGGGCGCCACGGCTTCGAGCATCTGAGCCTCGAACTCGAGCCGCTGAAGCGCGAGGTTGCGTGGGAGGACCGAGACTTCGAAAGTCTTTCGAAGGCCAGCGAAATAGCTATCGATCGTCACGCTCTCCGGATCGAATACTGTCTCGAAGCCGCGCTGGCGGGTGGCAATGGCGCCGATGATGTCGTGCACGAGCTCGTCGCGAGTGCCGAAATGGTAGACGAGCGTGAACGAGCTGACTCCCAGGGTGCTGGCCAGACCGCGAAATGTCAGCGCAGAGAGGGGCTTGTCGATCAGATAGTCGACGATCTGCTCCAGCAGCGCCGGCTTCTTTTCGGGGTCGGCTTGACGAGTCACGCCTTAAAGATAACGCAATAATGCTATAACTTTTGTTTTAGATAACAAGTACTAGCTATAACGTTCGTTCTATGCCATGCTGTCCTTCAACAGGTTGCGGAAGTATCGGGGGATAGCCCGCAATTGGTGTGTTGAACAGGATGACTCTAGGGAAGTCGAAAATCCTATTTCACGTGATGAATGGCGCTCTTTCCACTCGGGTTTGGAAAGGGCGCCATCCTGTTTCTCGGGAGTCGTCTCGACCGTCCAAGTTGTCTAGGCGAGTGCTCGATTCGCGGCGTGAACCTCGGCCATCTCCGAGTTCCCGATGCGCGCATCCGTCGACTCGCGACCGGCCGCGAGATCGTCGAGGTACGCCAGGTCTGCCGCAACGCGCTCGGTCCCGTCGGAGGTGATGGTCCCGTGCCCGGGGATCACGAACCGGGCGATGCTCGCGTAGGGAGCCAGCGTCTCGAGACCGGCGCGGTACGTACCCAGGGCATTGGAAGAGTCGTCAGGGAGCGGGAGTTCGATGTCGCTCAGCATGTCGCCAGCGATCAGCACACCCAGCTCGGCGATCCAGATCGCGGAGTGGCCGTCGATATGCGCGTCATGCAGGACGACGTCACTCTGCGGACCAAGCCACGGGATGTCCAGGCCGGGCAGGGCGGATACCCTGCCGGTGAGCGCCAAGACCTCGTCGCGATAGTCCGGGCCGAGTGCCTCGAGAATCTCGTCCCGGTGCGAACCAGCGAGCCGCACCGTATCCGGTGACGCCCAGCGGGGCACATCGCCGAACTCCGGATGCCACAGCAAGTGGTCGTGGTGAGCGTGCGTCGAGAAGCCCGCAACTGGCGTCAGCGATTGCTGCGCCAGATCGGCGGCGATTTCGTCGAGCTCGTCCTGAGGCCATCCGGGGTCGACAAGGAGCACGCCGCCGTTCTGCCCGAGCACAACGACACTGTTGAGTTCGTATTTGCGGGAGGTCGCGACCAGAAGCCCGGTCGCGACCTTTCGCAGCCGGGTCATTTCGTCTTGGCGGCCTCAGCCTTGACGGGAACCGCCGCGGCAGCGTTGGCGATCCGCGTCGCCTTGCCACGCCACCAGAACAGCACGCCGATCAGGATGAAGATCAGCACGGGGATGAGCTCGGTCAAGAGGTACAGCCCGGCCTCAGAGCCGGCCCAGCCATCCGGCCGGAAGTCCTTACCGAACCAGTTGATTGGAGCGCCAGGAGCAATCAGCTGGAGCACGGAGATCGCGAGAAGCACCATCAGGATGACCGTCAGCGCCTTCATCCAGGGCATCTTGAATGGACGCGGCGTGTCCGGATGGCTCAGGCGGAGCTTCCAGAGGGCGGGATAAATCAGCAGGTAGCTGATCAGTGTCGTGGAGATTGTTACACCGAGCACCGCGCCAAAGAACCGGGCAGTGCTGCCGCCCGTGATGACCTCGGCGAGGATGAACGTGATCGT
>JADGOT010000002.1 GCA_017882805.1 Glaciihabitans sp.
CCGCGACGAGCGGAATCCAGCCAAACGGGAACACGGGCGATCCCGTTGCATGATCGGGGCGAACAAGAACGGATGCCGCCAGGGTCTTGTCTTTCGGCGCGGTCCAGACCCGACCGAGTCGTCCGCGTCCGCCGGTCTGATCGAGAGTGATCACGATCGACAGGGTGGGCTCGGGTGCGCTCCGGTTGAGCTCAGCAAGCACGTCGTTGGTTGACCCTGCCGAAGCGAGTACTCGTAGGCGGGGCGTCTGCTGGGCAGTTCTGACGAGCTCCACGCCAGAAGCCTAACAAGCGTGCCCGCAGCCGGTAGGTTGAGACCATGGCGCGAGCGGTCCCGGGGAAATCGAGCCGCGGCTGGGGTCGTGTCGTCGTGATCATGCCGACGTTCAACGAGATCGACAGCCTCGCGCGGGTCGCGGGGCACCTTCTTGAATCCGTGCCCGAGGTCGACCTCTTAGTAGTCGACGACTCGAGCCCCGACGGCACGGGCGATCTCGCCGACAGCATTTCTGCGACGAGTCCGCGAGCACACGTGCTGCACCGCACCGAGCGCGAGGGCCTCGGCACCGCCTATCTTGCGGGCTTCGCCTGGGCGCGCGCGGCGGGCTACGACGTCGTCGTTGAGATGGATGCGGACGGGTCCCATCCGGCGGAGACGCTCCCGGCGATGCTTGACGCACTGCAGGTGACCCCGCGTCCTGGTCTCGTCATCGGTTCACGATGGGTGCGCGGAGGGTCGGTCGTCAACTGGCCCTGGTCTCGTCTCCTGTTGAGTCGCAGCGCAAACCTGTACGCGCGACTCGCTCTGGGCATGGCGACCCGGGACATTACGGCCGGCTATCGGGCCTATCCCGTTGACGTTGTGACGGCCATTTCGACGGATGTGAGTTCCCACGGCTACTCGTTCCAGATCGAAATGGCGCTGCGAGTATTCGAGCTCGGGCTTCCCATTGTCGAGGTGCCGATCGAGTTCCGCGAACGCGAGGCGGGCAGTTCAAAAATGAGCGCGTCTATCGTGCGCGAGGCCATGCTCGGGGTCACTCGCTGGGGGTGGCAGCGACGCTTCGGCGGACAGCGCGGTACAGCCCGCGGCCGCGCCGCGCAGTCCTAGTTAGTGCCCTCGCCGGGTAGCCGATCGCGAGCGAGACGTACCCGGCGAAGGAATGGTCAAGTGGGCCGAGCGCCCGCTTGCGATCCCAGATTTGGCGGAGGCGACCGCCCGCCTGGCCGTATCGAAGTCTGCGGAGTGGGATCGGTGCGATCGATCGCTGGAGAACGAGGGCTTCGATCTTCCTTACCCAGTTGTCGTCCGATGACTCGTGGAAATAGTTCTCGTCGAGCCACAACGGATCGGGCATCCGAAACCGACCCGCGATGAGTTCGCTCGATGGGCCGAGCAGGTTGCTGTCTTCGAATACCGTGTTGATCAGGCCCTGGCTGACGCCAAAATCGTCCAGCGCGAGCCCGGGTACGCCGATGGCCGCCGCCTCAAGTAGGGCGGTAGAACTCACGGTCACGAGGCCGACGGCGCGCTCGAGGTGGGCACCCATCGAGCCGGACTCCGCGACCAGGTTGACCGGCCGCGACCTTAGCTCGCTCAGCAGCTGATCATAGGGATACTGTTCGGCGTGCGTCTGTGTCTCGTTTCCCACTGCGCGGAGTTTGATCACGACCCGCAACTCCGGATGCGTGCGGGCGCACTCGGCGAGCGCGTCCACGATGGCGAGGCGCTCGCTGCGCAACCGTGGAACCTTCGCCTGCGCCGCGAACACGACCTCATCGCGAAGCGCATCCGACCGATGCGTTGTCGCAAAGAACGGAAGGGTCGCCAGTGCGAACTCCTGCTCGATGCCCAGCTTCGCGGCGACCTCTGGGAAGTCCCGAAGCTCGCGCTTGCTATGCAGGACGATCAGGTCGACCTGCGAGCGAAAGGTGAGCGCCTTCCGCGTGGCAGGGATGGAGATTCCCGGCAACCCGGAGACAAGGATCGGCCGGCGGCTCGACACCGTAAGTATCGCGCGAAGCACGACCCTGATCAGCGGACCGCGCAGCGAGAGAAAGACGACATCCGGCTGCTGTTGCGCCACCCGCTCGGTGAGTTCAGCGAGTGACAATACAGGCGGATCGCCATCCATCAGCCCGTCAACTGCCGCTGCCCGCTGCGCCGCTGTGGGAACGAACGGCGAATCGATCACGACAAAGTCGGTGTCCCAATTGCGGGGCGCCCGCGCGAGCGTCGCCGCCCCCCACTTCACGTACGAGTCGGAGTCGGCGACGCCCAGAATCGTTAGCCGGGAACCAGCAGCGCTCACGCGGGAGTTCTGCGCAGTTTTGCCAACGGAGCGAGCTCACCCGGATAGATCCGCTTGACGCCGTCACCGAGCGCTTCACCCAGGACGCGGATGTCACGCACCAGGTGGTCGAAGCCGACTGGCTCGAGCGACGCGGCGTGGTCCGAGCCCCACATCGTGCGATCGAGCGTGATGTGTCGCTCGACCGCGACCGCCCCAAGCGCGACCGCGCCGATCGAAATCTGCAGTCCGCGCTCGTGTCCCGAGTATCCGATCGGAACCCCCGGGTAGCGCTGCTGCAGTGTCGGAATCATACGAAGGTTGGCTTCTTCCGGGGGAAGCGGGTAGGTCGACGTCGCATGAAGGATCACCAGCTTCTCGGTGCCGAGAGTCTCGACGGCCCGGTCGATCTGGTCGAGTGTCGACATACCCGTCGAGAGGATGATCGGCTTTCCCGTCGCAGCGAGCGCTTCGAGCATCGCGATGTCGGTGACAGAGGCCGACGCAACCTTGTGTGCGACGACGCCGAGGTCCTCGAGGAATTCGACGGCGACCTCGTCCCACGGCGACGCAAACCAGCTCATGCCTCGCACTGTCGCGTAGTCGCCGATCTCGATGTACTGCTCTCGATCGAACTCGACCCGGTAGCGGTACTCGAGGTAGGTCATGGTGCCCCATGGCGTCTCGCGCGGGGTGTTCTTCATGTGCTCGGGGGTCGAAATCGCGGGCGTTCTCTTTTGAAACTTCACCGCCTGAGCGCCCGAGTCTGCCGCGACATCGATAAGCCGTTTCGCGAGCTCGACATCACCATTGTGATTAAGCCCGATCTCCGCGATTACGTAGACCGGCTCATCGGTTCCGATCGTTACTCCGCCAATTGCAACTGCCATGAGCGCACGCTCCCTTTTTGTTCGGTTGGACTCTCTGTGGGGAAAAGTTCGTTGACCGGGTCCGGCGCGAGGATGAGGTCGGCAAGTTCGCGCACCGCTCCGAATCCGCCAGGCCGCCGCAGAACCAGCCGCGCGGCCGCCAGCACGACCGGATGTGCGTCGGCCACAGCGATCGGCCAGCCGACCAGAGCCATCGCCGGAAGATCCCTGAGGTCGTTGCCCAGGTAGGCACTTCGGGCAAGGTCAACACCGGCGCCCTCGGCCCACTCGGCGAGCGCCGAAGCCTTGTCGAGAATCCCGTGCCGAACCTCGACGCCAAGTTTGCGGGCGCGGGCGACGACAACGGGATTGGTCTCTCTCGAAAGAATCAGCACCGGGATGCCCGCGCGGCGCAATGATTCGATGCCAGCCCCGTCGGCGCGACTCACCGTCACGGTTTCGTTTCCCTCCGAATCGACGGTGGCCCGATCATCGGTGTGTACGCCGTCGAAGTCTGTGACTAACGCGTCGACGTCGATCGCCGCTCGCTCGCTAAACAACGGGGCGATTAGTGCGGCGAGCTGGAGCTCGCGAACGGTATCGATCTCGAGGGCGCGGGCCAAGTCCACCTCCGCGATACCGACGCGGCCGAAGAAGCGGTGACCGCCGCGCACAAATCCGTCCGCGCGCATCACATAGAAGGCACCCGTCTCCTGGAATTGGGCATCCCGGTCCTGTCGGCGTGGGCGAACCGCCGCGTCGTGGTTCACCCCGACGGCACCCTCGACGGTCTGTCGCCACAGAAACGAGTGGGTCTCCGTCGCCGCGAACACGACATCCTCTCGGCCGGAGAGAACGCGGCGGACGGCGGCATCGAGATCGGTTGGGTCGATGAACGGCGAGGTGGCTTGGATTAGTACGACGACCTCAGGCTGTTCCGCCAGGGAAGCCAGGGCGTGCAGCACGGCCGCCTCCGAGCTCGCGGTATCCCCCGCGATTGCAGCGGGACGCTCGACTACTCCCGCGCCGGCACGACGGGCCTGCGCTTCGATCTCGGGATCGTCGGTACTCACGAGTACACCGTCGATGGTGGTCGCGGCAATCGCGGCGTCCACCGCTCGCTGAACCAACGACCGGCCCGCAACTCGCCTGAGATTCTTCCCTGGGACGCCCTTCGAGCCGCCGCGAGCGGGAACTATTGCGATGACGCTCATTTCGTTCCCTCTCCGATCCGTGTAGAGGCTTTCGAAGCTACGGAGCGCGACGAACGACGAGACCACGCGCCGGTGAACGGCGCACGTCGAAACCGCAAAGGATTCGACCCGGCGCAATTCGGCGGGGCATTTTTTGGAGACTTTCGACAACGGACCCGGCATCCCCCTGTTGGGTAGGCTGACTCGGGTGACCCCGCCAAAAAAGACTGACGCGACAACCGCTGCCCCGAAGACCCCTGTGGTTGCCGACATCCACACCACGGCAGGAAAGCTCGCCGACCTGAAGGTGCGCTACCACGAGGCCGTGACCGCCAGTGGTGAAGCGGCAATCGCGAAGCAGCACAAGAAGGGCAAGAAGACCGCCCGCGAGCGCATCGCGACACTTCTCGACGACGGGTCATTCGTCGAGCTCGACGAATTCGTTCGTCACCGCACCCACGCATTCGGGATGGAAAACCATCGGCCATACGGCGACGCCGTGGTCACCGGAATGGGCACCATCCACGGCCGTCAGGTCGCGGTCTACAGCCAGGACTTCACCATCTTCGGCGGATCGCTCGGCGAGGTCGCCGGCGAGAAGATCATCAAGGTCATGGATCTGGCGCTCAAGACCGGAGTTCCGATCATCGGCATGCTCGACTCGGGCGGTGCGCGCATCCAGGAGGGTGTCGTCGCGCTGGGCAAGTACGGGGAGATCTTCCGTCGCAATACGCAGGCCTCCGGGGTCATCCCGCAGATCTCCATCATCATGGGACCCGCCGCCGGTGGCGCCGTCTACTCCCCCGCGCTCACCGACTTCGTCATCATGGTCGACAAGACCAGCCAGATGTTTGTGACCGGTCCCGACGTCATCAAGACCGTCACTGGTGAGGATGTCGGAATGGAGGAGCTTGGCGGTGCCCTGACGCACAACTCGATCTCGGGCGTCTCGCACTACCTCGCGAGCGATGAGGATGACGCGCTCGACTACGCGCGCACGCTCCTGAGCTTCCTGCCGGACAACAACCTGGCCGAGCTACCCGTCTACGAGAGCGACGTCGCACTCGAGATCACCGACGAAGACCGCAGACTCAACACGATCATCCCGGACTCGCCCAACCAGCCGTACGACGTCAAAACCGTCATTGAGCACATCGTCGACAACGAGGACTTCCTCGAAGTGCAACCACTGTTCGCGCCAAACATCGTCATTGGCTTCGGCCGGGTCGAGGGACGCTCGGTAGGCATCATCGCCAACCAGCCGCAGTCCATGGCCGGAACCCTCAACATCGAGGCGGGCGAGAAAGCCTCCAGGTTCGTCCGCTTCTGTGACGCCTTCTCCATCCCGATCCTCACGCTGGTCGACGTGCCGGGCTACCTGCCCGGAACCGACCAGGAGTGGACCGGCGTCATTCGTCGTGGCGCCAAACTGCTCTATGCGTATGCGGAAGCCACGGTGCCGCTCTTGACCGTCATCACTCGGAAGGCCTACGGCGGCGCATACATCGTTATGGGCTCGAAGCAGCTGGGGGCAGACCTCAACTATGCCTGGCCCACAGCCGAGATCGCTGTGATGGGTGGGCAGGGTGCTGTCAACATTTTGTATCGCACCGAGATCAAGGACGCCGAGGCTGCGGGAGAGGATGTCGCGGCCGTGCGTACGCGCCTCGCGAACGAATACACCTACAACGTCGCATCCCCGTTCCTGGCTGCAGAGCGCGGCGAACTCGACGGAGTAATCGAGCCCGCCGCAACCCGGGTGGTTGTCATCAAGGGCTTCCGCGCGCTGCGCACCAAGCGGGCCGTGCAGCCCCCCAAGAAGCACGGGAACATCCCCCTGTGACGCGCTCCGTGACCGGCGCCCCGCCCACCGAAATCGTCGAGGCGGACATCGCCGTGATCTCCGGTAGCCCCGACGCCGAGGAACTCGCCGCCGTCACCGCGGTACTCGCTGCAGTACTCGACGAACTCGCCGCGGAACAGGGTCGGCGGCAGCAGGCGGCCGGTCCCTCTGCCTGGGCCCAATCGCAGCGAGGCATCCGGGCTCCGATCCAACCGGGCCATGGTGCATGGCGAAGTTTCAGCGGATAGCATCCGTCAAAACAGAAAAACCATCGGCGAAAAACGACGGAACAGGTCGTTCTACTCCCGAATGGCAGTCCGTTTGGTCTGAATTCGACCGGATGTACCCCGTTTTTCGCACCCGGTTGGGGGACAAACCTCAGTAAATTGGCCGAATCTTTGCAAAAATGGCCAGA
>JADGOT010000237.1 GCA_017882805.1 Glaciihabitans sp.
GATCTTCTGGGCGAGGCCCTCCACGATCGCGGTCTTTCCCACACCGGGCTCGCCAACGAGCACTGGGTTGTTCTTTGTGCGCCGGGAGAGGATCTGCATGACCCGCTCCATCTCCTTCTCGCGCCCGATGACCGGGTCGAGTTTTCCGTCGCGTGCCGCCTGTGTCAGGTTGCGGCCGAACTGGTCGAGGATCTGCGAACCCTTGTCGGGAGTCGCGTCGTTGCCGCCGACGGCGACCGCTTCCTTGCCCTGGTAGCCGGACAGGAGCTGGATAACCTGCTGGCGTACCTTGTTCAGGTCGGCTCCGAGCTTCACCAGAACCTGGGCTGCGACACCCTCGCCCTCGCGGATGAGTCAGAGCAGGATGTGCTCAGTGCCGATGTAGTTGTGGCCGAGCTGCAGCGCCTCGCGCAGGGACAGCTCGAGCACCTTCTTCGCACGCGGCGTGAAGGGGATGTGTCCGGTCGGCTGCTGCTGACCCTGGCCGATGATGTCCTGAACCTGCTCGCGCACAGAGTCGAGCGAGATGCCGAGCGACTCGAGAGCCTTGGCGGCGACGCCCTCGCCCTCGTGAATGAGACCGAGCAGGATGTGCTCGGTGCCGATGTAGTTGTGGTTGAGCATCTTGGCCTCTTCTTGGGCCAAAACAACGACTCGGCGAGCTCGGTCGGTAAATCTTTCAAACATGTTTGTCTCCTCGGGCACCTTCAGCCAGAAATAGCGATGCCGTTACAAAGAGACTAACGAGGCGACCTGCCAATTGATGCCTGTGTTCGCCGTAGGCGTGACGTGTGTTGACACGAGTCTGGGTGATCGCTATGTTAACGATATTCGTTATTATCGACAATCGTTAGGACGCAGAATGACTGAGACAATTCAGCCCTCCCGCTCGCGGTTCATCAACGCGTATACCCGGGTAACGCTGTGGGGGTTCTTCGCGGGGGCGATCCTCGTGGGCCTCGTGACCGTTGCGGCGGGCGTCATTGAGTTGGTGAATGATCTAGCCGGCGGGCACGTCCCGTTGAATCTCACCCTCGACACGCCCCTTCCTGCGGCGGCGACCAACTGTGCGGGCTGCACACTCACGGGAACCTTCAACTCCGCGGATGTCGTGGTGAAGGGACTCTCCGGCCAGGTGATCGCGCTCGTACTCGTGGGAGCAATCGGGTCGCTCCTCGTGACCCTCGCGCTCTGCGTTCTCGTCGCAGTGCTCGCCTGGCGGCTGCTGCGCCGGGGCTTCTTTAGGCGCGCCGTCACCAACACGGTTGTCGCCGCGGGCATCGTGCTCACGCTTGGCGGCATCATCAGCAAGGGTGCCCTGGCTGTCGCCGGGGTGAAAGCAGCGGGTGAAATAGATGGATCCGGTCACGGATACTGGCCACTCGCCGCCAACTTCGATCCAACGCTCCTGTCCTTCGGGCTGGTGCTGCTGCTCATCGCGACGGCGTTCGAATACGGCCAGCGCCTGCAGAAGGAAACCGAGGGGCTCGTATGAGTGGGACACAGCAGCCGCGAGCGCGCGTCCGATGGACCGACACTCTCTGGCCCGGAGCCGTCATCGCGGCGGTAGCTCTCGTTTGTTGGAACCAGATCGCACGCACCCTCGGTGGCCCGATTTACACGCAAATTGGCTTCAGCGGAACCGATGCCAACCTGCCCCGCCCACATGGCGGCACGGCCGTCGTTCAGAGCTTGCAGAGTGGCGCCGTCACGGTGGGGATTACGCACATCTCGACCCAGCTTCAGTGGATGATCGTGGGCGCGACCCTGCTGCAGTACCTGTTGCTGGCGGCCGCCATCCTAACCATCCAAGTCGTTTGGGTGCGCACCAGCAAGGGACGACCGTTCGCACGGTCCGTGACGGTCTCGCTGGTGGCATTGGCGATTCTCGTCGCGGTCGCAGGATCGGCGAACGAGGTGCTCGAGTCGTTGATCTCCCAACGCGAGGCCTTCGAGGCCATCGGCGGATCACCGGCCAATGACTACTACTTCGCGCAGGGCTTCTCGTTCACGGGCCTGCCGCTCCTCTTCGCGCTGGGAATCGGACTATTGGCCAGCGCCTTCGCCATTGGTGCGCGTCTCACCCGCGACACGGACGGCCTCGTATGAGCGAGGAGGAGCCCACGGGCATCCACTGCCGGCTGGATGAACTGCTCGAGCAGCGCGGCATGACTCTCACTCGTCTTGGCGAACTGGTCGGCGTGAGCATCGTGAACCTGTCGATCCTGAAGAACGACCGGGCTCGCGCCATCCGCTACTCGACACTCGCCGCGATCTGCACAGCGCTCGACTGCGAGGTCGGCGACCTGCTGGTGAGGGTGCCGACCGCGTAGACGATCACGGGTCGACGAACTCCCGGATGAGCACGGTGACCGGACCCTGCGTTATTGTCATGCCCGCCGGATTCGCCGCGAGCGTCGTCAGGTTTATCGGGAAGTCGGCGTCGACCGTCGTGGGGTTTGTCGAGGTACCGGCGATCAGTTGACAGCCACCGCTGGATGTTCGTAAGCCCGCACGCAGCTCGTAGTGAATGTGGAGGGTCGTGAGGGACGGTAGACGGAACGAGTGCCGATCCCCGGACAGATTGCCCGAGGAATAGCACGATGCCGGCACGTGCGTCGGGTCGATCTCCTGACCACCAATCGTGAAGTCGACGTACCGCACGATATGACCGACACCGGCATTGACCGTTTCCTGCACGAACAGAGTCTCGCTCTTATCGGGAGTGTGGAGCAGATTTCCGAGCCAGCCAGCACTCGGATTGTCGTGTCCCCAGACCGTCGTTCCATGCGCGTTGGTTAGCGTCACGGATGCCCAATACAGCGAGCCAAAACAGAGTCCGGGTATCACCGCCGTCGTATGGGAGTCGACGTGGCCGTGCACGGTCAGCGGTGCGGAAGTGGCCGCGCAGCCCGGTCCAGAGATTCCGACGAGCGACATCGTGTAGTCCGCCGGCGTGTTCGACTGCAGGTCAAAACTGGCTGACACCGTCTGCGGGCCCGTCGTGGTGATTGCGGTGACACGATTGTCCGTGTTTAGAAGCGGCGCCGACAGGCTGGGGTCGCCCGAGGGCGGCGCGACCTGAACGTTCTGTGGCTCGATCACCCACTGGTCGAATCCGGTTGACCCGACCTTGATCCAACTCACGTCGACATTGAGCAGTCCGTCGGCCGGATCATGGCCGTTCGTGAGGAAGTAGTACGGCACGCCCACCTCGTAGAGGTCATCGAGGTGACCGCACAGGCTTCGGATGTCCGAGTCGTCGCACGACGTTGGGCGCGTCTCGCTCGTGGGCAGCACCTCCGAGTGCGAACCCGAATGACCGTCCGCATACAACACGGTCACGGTGATGCGGAGGTCGCCGTCGAATCCAATATTCGAGAGAAAGTTGGTGGGAGCAAGGACGGTGCCCGCGCCCGTAAGCCCGCAGTCGAGAACGCCGTTGCGAGAGCCCTGGCCGTTCGGGCCTCGATAGATAACCGCTGCCCTTCCGCACGGCTCGCCCTCCGTCGTTGACACGGAGACGGTGACGGTGTCGGCGCCCGGGTTGGTATAGATCCCGCTCCCCTCCACGTGTACGTGCGGCAGGATTTCATCCGGCGCCTGCACGACGAGGGTCGAGGTCCGAAGGGGCGTGGTCCTGGCCCAGCTCGGAGAGGTTCCGGCAGCAAACCATCGGCCGCACACCAGAACTGTTGATCCCGCACCCACCACGAACCCGAGCGCCTCGCGGTGCACGAGATCTGAAGGTTCGTTTGCCGCGGCTGCCTCATACGCGCTGGTGTCGAACGACCTGATCTCCTGCGGAGACAGCTCGTGAAGGGCGACACTCGCGTTCGCGCAGGTAGTGGTGGCAGCCGCCGCACCCGAGAACGCGCGGATCCCCAACTGTTCGCTCGTGCGGTAGTCGCCGACAACGACCAGGCCGTCCGAGCCAATGGGCTCGGCCAGAAGCGGCTGCTCGACCGGGGGTCCCGCGGTGTCGAAGACTGCCGTGCGGTCGGCGCCCCCGTCCGTCGCCGAATGCACGTGCACCTCGTAGTAGTAAAGAACGTCCGGCTCCACGTTCGGGACGGTGATGCACGTGGCTATTGCCGGCAGGTCCGCCACCGGAGTGTTCGCTTGAATCGCCGTGCTCCAGATTGCGCCGGATGTCGGGTCGGACGGCACACTTGCCAGCTGCCGTCGCGTAGCCGTGGTGCTCCAGTAGCCCAGGTCGATGGTGGCTGGCTGAGTCGTCGTGATCAGGATCGGGACGTTCACGAGCGAACTGCCGGGGACGCGAACCGGCGACGTACCGCACCGGGCGTCGAAGGGAGTACTGACGAAGTTCAGCGGCGGCGGCATGGTGTCGGCGAAGATCCTGCTGTGCAACCCATCTGGGCACCCGCTCGGCGGAGTCCCGTCCGTGGTCGCGCATGGGTCGTCGTTCGCGGGGGCCGGCGTGGGGACGTACGGCACGACGCCAGGCGCTGGCGACGGAGTTGACGTCGTATCCGCGGCAGCGGCAGCCCCCGGCGCACCCGGCGCACCTCCGGCAGCAAGACGTTCCACCTCGCGTTGCAGTGGTGTCTTTGCCGGCAGACCGCCCGGCAGGGTGACTCTCTTGTTGCCGATCTTGGGACTCGACAACGGAGTCTTGCTGGCGAGAAGTTGCTTGATCTCGGCCGACGAGAGCCCGGTCGCGGCGGGTGCGATTACGGGATCCACTTCGGTCTTTGCGGCTACCTCGGTCGTGGTCCTGGAGGCGAAGTTCGCTCCGACGAAGGCCATTGAGACCCCGAGCGCCACAGCTGCGACAATCGAAATGACGGGAATGAGCCACTTGGGAACGTTCATTAGTGGACGCAACCTTCCTGGGTTATCGACACTTTCTGCGGTGC
>JADGOT010000238.1 GCA_017882805.1 Glaciihabitans sp.
TCTCGGTTCCACCAGTTGTTGGCGCCGTTCTCCTGCCGCATCCAGCGCAGCAGTACCGTCACGTTGTTGTCACTCAATGGCCAACCGCCCTCGAGGAGAACGAGCTTGGCCCAGTCGTAGTTGGTGCCGCTGTTGGCGAGGCTTTGGATGCCCGCCGTCGCGGAGTACTTACTGTGCGTGATCGTTACTTCAGCGACCGACTTCGAAACGCTGAGCTTCTGCGCGTTCGCGTCCTCGTACAGCTTAAAAAGCTGCGCTGTCGACAACTGATGCGGCGGTACGACGGCGGGTACGGCAATGAGCGCAAAGGCCGCAGCAGCAACGCGAAGATGAACGAAAGTAAGTCTCATAAGGAAGTCAACTGGACTGTCTGGGCGGGCAAATCAACACCCCGGTCCTAAGCCACGGTATCAGGCGATTGGATTCTTGGCTGGCAATCTCCCGAAAACCAGGACCCTCACAATTGCATCGGTTCACCTAGTGGACGATCAGAACCGGGCAGTGGGCGTTCTCCGCGCACTCGGCACTCACCGAGCCAAGCAGTGCGCCCTCAAAGCCACCGTGACCGCGGCTGCCAACGACCAGCATCTCGGCACCCTTGCTCTGGTCGACCAGAACCCGGTCGGCGCTTCCCTCAATGGTTCTACTCGTGAACCACTGCGGCACCTGTGGTCCAAAGGCGGACTTCGCGGCTCCGGACAGAATGGACCTTGCGTCGTCTTCGGGGGTGTATCCGAACTCGTCCGCGGTTGCATGGGCCGTCGTTGGGCGCCAGGTCGTGATTGCTTCCACCGAGGCGTTGAGCGCGTTCGCCAAGCGGATTCCGCCACGAAGGGCCGCGACGGAGGCCTCGGAGCCGTCCACACCAACGACGATCCGACCGGACCGCTCCCCTACTTCGCACGATGCGTTCATAGGGCAAGTTCACTACCGGGGCCTGTATGAAAACAGGGACTTAGGTCACGACTGTGAGTCGTGTGAGTCGTGTGAGTGCGTCTCGAGGTGGAGAACAGCAGCCTGCGTTCTGCGCTGAAGACCTAGCTTGCTGAGCAGCCCGGACACATAGTTCTTCACGGTCTTCTCGGCAAGCGAAAGCCGAAGGCCAATCTCGCGATTCGTGAGGCCGTCGGCAATCAGTGACATGATCTGCTTCTCCCGCGCGCTGAGCGAATCGAGTCTCGCGTCGCCGCGTGCCTCGGCGCGAATCCGGTCAACGACGCGCGTCGTGAGCGCTGGGTCGAGAAGGGACTTGCCTGCGGCTACCTTGCGCACGGAGTCGACAAGTCCGGCACCCCGAATGTCCTTGAGAACGTAACCTGAAGCGCCAGCGATAACTGCGGCGTAAATCGCCTCGTCGTCGTCATAGGCGGTGAGCATGAGGCAGGCAATGTCCGGGCTCGTCGATCGGATGTCCCGACAGACGTCGATCCCGCTGCCGTCCGGGAGTCGCACATCGAGCAGCGCAATATCCGGTTTGGTCGCCAGAATTCGCGATCGCGCCTGAGCGGCGGTCGCTGCCTCGCCCACAACCTCAATGTCGGCCTCAGCCTCGAGAAGCCCTGCGATCCCTCGACGGACCAACTCGTGGTCGTCGACCAGAAAGACCCGAATCATGCCGGCACTGTCGAGTAGGGCACCTGCCATAGGAGGCGGGTACCAGCCGAGTCGGATTCCAGCGCGAACGTTCCGCCGCGAAGAACGGCTCGCTCCTCCAGATTGGCTATGCCGCTTCGGCGATGGGTATCGGCGAGACCGTGACCGTCATCCCTAACCTCTAGAAACACGGAACCATTGCGGACGTGAAGTTCGACGGAGGCGTGCGTAGCGCCCGCGTGCTTGACGATGTTTACCAGCGCCTCGCGAGCGACAGCTAGCACGTCGTCGGCCAGTTCGCCTGTGACAATCAGGTCGACCGGCCCAGAGAAGCTCACTGTCGGTGTGCTGTCGAGGGCGGACGACAACTCATTCGCCAGATCGAGAATTGAGTGCCGCACCGTTAGTCCCGACTCGTCCCGCTGTGCCGACAGCGCGAAGATGATGGTGCGGATCTGCGAAATGCTGGCGTCGAGGTTTGCCACCGATTGAAGGATTCGGTCGGAAGCTGGCCCCATCGGCAGGCTCCCGGCGATGCTCTGCAGCTCGAGTCCGGTGCCAAAGAGTTGCTGGATCACGTGGTCGTGAAGGTCGCGCGCGATCCGTCCTCGGTCCTCGAGTACGACCATCCGCTGGCGATCAGCTCGAGCCGCCTCCAGTTCCATGGCCACACTGGCTTGATCAGCGAAGTCTGCGGCCATCTCAAGATCCGTAGGAGTGAACCGCCTGGCACCCGGCATGCGTGCCACAAGCAGCACCCCCTGCGCGAGCCCAGCCGTCATAATTGGCACCGCCATAGCCGGTCCAAGCGCACGCCCGTCGCTGAGAGAGAGCCGAACCTCCGCACCGTCATCAACTCGACGGGGTTGTCCGCCGTCGAGGACCGCGAGCGCGAGCGAATCGACAACGCCAACCGATGACCCATGCATCGCGTCGGCGTCCAGGCCCCGTGCGGTGTCGATGACGAGCTCCGATGGGGTCTCGCCCTGAAGCATGATCCAGACGACATCCGCGTCGGACAGTTCTCGAATTCGCTCGACAAGTGAGCCGATCGCGCTCCCGTTCTCTGGAGCAAGCAAGTTGGCGGTGAATTCCGCGGACGCCGCCGACCACGCCTGACGGCGTTGGGTTTCCGCAAACAGTCGCGCGTTTTCGATCGCCACCCCAGCCGTTGCCGCGAGTGCGACCACCAACTGCTCGTCCTCGTCGCTGAACGGTGTCGAGTCGTTGTTGCTCAGGTACAGGTTGCCGTACACCTCGTCGCGCACACGAACGGGAACTCCGAGAAACGCGCCCATCGGCGGATGCCCAGCTGGGAACCCGACCGAACGCGGATCGTCAGACAAATTCTCGAGGCGAATCGGATGTGGGTTCTCAATAACAGCACCGAGCAGCCCGTGGCCCTCGGGCAGGTGACCGATCACGGCAACCTCCTCCGGCGTCATTCCCACGTTGATGAACTGCTCGAGAGTTCCGTCTTCGGCGATAACCCCGAGTGCTCCGTACTTTGCGTCAACGAGTTCGACCGCGGCCGCCACGATCCGTTCGAGCACTACGGGCAGATCAAGGTGCTCGATGATTGCCTGGTTGGCTTTCAGCAGCGACCGCAGTCTGCCCTGAATCTTCAGGACGTCGCGGGCTCGAGCAACCAGGTTGTCGAGCGCATGGTCCAACTCGCCGCGCGGCTCGTCGGGGAAGGTGAATGAATGCCCATCGGTCATGAAAAGTGCTCGCACCTCACCGAGAAGAGTTTCATCCCACCGAGGGTCTCCTATGTTCAAGCTTACGCCTGCCGTTTGGACGTGCGTCCGACCGAAAAGCGGCGAATCGCCCTGCCGCTTGGCGGCGTCGTTCGTGGGTTCGACTGGCATGGTACTCAGACGAGCCCGCGATGGTTGTGCACAGCACTCAGGATCGTCGTGGCTGATGCGGCGTGAGTCATGTCGATCCCAGCTTCTGGTGGTCCGCGGGGATGCGTCGGCCCCGTTGTGTTCGTACCCCAACTCTCGTGCGGCCCACGATCGCGGGTTAGGGCCGAAGGTCCCTGTTTCACAATGCGCGTGGGTGCGATTCTCGAACAGAGGGCTCGCACGCCCACGAGGGAGCATCATGAGCGAATCGAGCGATTTCGACCAGTGGTCGCCGCAGGGACCTGTCGAGGAACTCTCGGAGTCCTCGTGTTGGGCGCTACTCGAGTCCGCGTCGTTCGGGCGACTGGCGGTGTCGGTCGATGGCCAGCCGCAGATCTTTCCCGTTGACTATTACGCGAGCAATCCGGACATCCTGTTTCGCAGCGCCGAGGGCACCAAACTGCGGGAGTTATCGCGTGGCAGCAAGATCGCCTTCGAGGTCGACTCTCGCAACGAGACCGAGGCATGGAGCGTTGTCATGAACGGTGTCGCGCGCCGGATCACCGACGAGGACGAGATCGCTGTCGCTGATCGTGCGCCGCTTCCCGCCTGGATCCCCACCGCGCCCTACGTGTATGTGCGCATCACGCCGACGACTATCCGCGGAAGGCGCTTTGTGCACTCCGTCTTGCGTCGCCATTCCGACGCAACTAGCCCGGCGGTACTCTGAACGCATGGCAGTGGACCGCATCGATCGGGCGATTATTTCAGAACTCGCCATCGACTCGCGGTTGTCCATCCGCACGATCGCCGAGCGCGTGCACATCTCACGGACCGCCGCCCACAAGCGCGTTCACAACCTGGTTGCAAACGGTGTCATCAGAGGCTTTGCTGCACAGATTGATCGCAAGGCGATCGGCCTCAACGTGACCGCAATCGTGATCGTGAAAGCGGGTAGCGAGCCGTGGCCCGAACTCGCCGCGGCTCTTGCACAGCTGCCCTACGTGGAGTCCGTGCTCGCCGTCAGTGGTGACATCGACTTCGTTCTTACCGTGAGCGCCCCCGACCACGCGCAGCTCAGCGAAGTAATCATGCGCCAGATCCACGAGATGCCCGGAATTGTCTCCACGCAATCACACGTAGTACTGGATGCGCGGGACGGAACTGCACCCGGCGTGACACGGGACGATTGGCACGAATCGCAGGGCTAACCGGAACAAATGGCTTCATTTTGACGCCATAAGCGCCGTCTGTACACAACCGTTCTCAGGTGCTCGCCAGCGGGTTTCCGCTACTGCACGATTACCGTATGAGTGCCAGCGCTGCCGCCCGCGAGGAGCCCGTTCGCCCCACAGCCCTGCCCATTTCCCTGATCGACAGCAAGGGCACGGCAGTGACCGGCAAACGCAACGCCGGGTTCGCGCGGCCGAGCGATGACGTACTCCTCGACCTCTATCGCCGCATGGTTGTGGCTCGCCGATTCGACGTGCAGGTCAGCGCTCTCACCCGCCAGGGCCGACTTGCTACCTACCCGTCTGCGCTCGGACAGGAAGCCTGTGAAATCTCTGCGGTGGCGTCGTTGCAAGTCCAGGACTGGATATTTCCCACCTATCGGGACACCATCGCCGTGCTGTCTCGCGGCGTGAGTCCGGCGGAAACACTCGCCCTTTTTCGCGGCGACTGGCATCTGGGGTTCGACCCAGGCCGCTACCGAATTGCACCGCAGGCGACGCCGCTGGCGACCCAGGCCCTGCACGCCGTCGGATTGGCAACGGCTGCCAAGCTGAAGGGCGACGACACCGTTGCGCTGACCTTCCTCGGAGATGGCTCGACAAGCGAGGGTGATGCCCACGAGGCATTCAACTTCGCGGCGGTCTGGCAGGCGCCAGTGGTCTTTCTGGTGCAGAACAACCAGTACGCGATCAGCGTTCCCGTTGCCAAGCAGACACACGCACGAACATTCGCTGACAAGGCAATCGGTTACGGGATGCCCGGATATTTCGTTGATGGCAACGATGCGGCGGCCATGTTTGCCGTCATCTCCTCGAGTGTCGAGCGTGCCCGGGCCGGCGGAGGCCCAACGCTGATCGAGGGTCTTACCTACCGCGTAGAGGCACACACCAACTCGGATGATCCGACCCGGTATCGCAATAAGTCGGAAGAGGCGAAGTGGCGCGCACTCGACCCGCTGCTCCGACTGGAGAAGTATCTGACGGCGGCGGGAATCCTGACCCCGGCGATCGCGTCAGACATCAGCGATGAGGCCGAGGCCCTCGCCACGGCCACCCGGGAAGCGATGAGCGAGACCCCAGCCGTTGATCCGCTCGAGCTGTTCGATCACGTATACGTCAACGAGCGACCCGCGCTTCTTGAGCAACGTGCATTTCTCGAACGTGAACTGGCGGCCACTGAAGCCGGGAGCCGCTCGTGACCATCCTTGAGAATCGAGCGACCACCAAAGTTGTCGTCCCTGCGCCAGCGCAGGTGACGATGGCGGGAGCGTTGACGGCAGCACTTCGCGACTCCATGGCGGACGATCCGCGAGTTGTGGTGTTCGGTGAAGACGTAGGCCCGCTCGGCGGAGTCTTCCGCGTCACTGACGGACTGAGCAAAGAGTTTGGCGAGTCACGGATCTGGGACTCGCCGCTAGCCGAGTCGGGCATTGTGGGCACCGCGATCGGCATGGCTATGTACGGTCTGCGCCCGGTCGTCGAGATGCAGTTCGACGCGTTCAGCTACCCGGCCTTTGAACAGATCACGTCTCACCTCGCGAAGATGCACAATCGCAGCAGGGGCCTCGTCACGCTGCCGATCGTGATCAGGATCCCGTACGCCGGCGGGATCGGTGGCGTCGAGCACCACTCAGACTCGTCCGAGGCGTATTGGACGCACACCCCCGGGCTCACAGTTGTGACCCCCTCGAACCCTGCCGACGCGTACTCGATGCTGCGCGAGGCAATCGCATCGGATGACCCGGTGATCTTCCTCGAGCCCAAGAGCCGATATTGGTCGAAGGACGCCATCGAGCTTCCCGTCACCACGCCACCGATGACAAAGGGGCTCGTGCTTCGTGAGGGAACCGATGTGACGCTCCTGGCCTACGGTCCCACAGTCAAGACCGCACTGCAGGCTGCGGACCTCGCCACGGCCGAGGGTCTCTCGATCGAGGTCATTGATCTGCGGAGCCTCTCTCCCTTCGACGACGAGACCGTGGGGGAATCCGTTCGAAAGACGTCGCGCGCCGCCATCATCCACGAGGCGTCGCAGTTCGGCGGCTACGGAGCAGAGGTGGCCGCGCGGGTTACTGAGCGACAGTTCTTCCACCTCGCCGCGCCAATACTGCGAATCACCGGCTTCGACATCCCGTTCCCCTCGCCCAAGCTCGAGGAATACCACCTGCCAACGGCCGAGCGGGTTCTCGCCGCGCTCGACACTTGGGAGTGGTAGCCATGTCCAGCGATTTTCTGCTGCCCGATCTCGGAGAAGGACTCACCGAGGCGGAGATTGTTTCGTGGCACGTGGCCCCGGGTGACGTCATCACTATCGACCAGGTCGTTGTCGAGGTCGAGTCGGCCAAGTCGATCGTCGAGCTGCCGTCCCCATACGCAGGACGAGTCGAGTTCTTGCACGCCCAACAGGGTGACGTGGTGCACAAGGGATCGCCGCTCATCACAGTGGCGAGCGAGAGTGCGATACCGCTTCCCCAGGATGCCTCGCCCATTCCCGAGGATGCCGCGCCTGTCCGTGAGGGTTCTGGTGCCGTGCTCGTGGGGTACGGCACAACGGAAACCACGCTTCGCCTGAAGCGGCCGGCGGCTGGCCGCTTCGGCAGTCGAGTTGCCCCGACTACGCCATCCGTCGTGGGCAGTCTGCTCGACCCGGAACGGCATTCGCCCGTAGTCTCGCCGCTGGTGCGCAAGCAGGCGAAACTGCACGGGATCGACGCGACCCAGCTCGCCGGCACCGGCCCAGGGGCGCTCGTGCTGCGAGCCGACGTGGATGTCGCGATCGCTGCCCTCGAGCACAGCCTCGCCGGGCCCGCTCCAACGCCAGCACCTCAGGTGGGCGACGAGCGCATCCCCATGACCAGCATGCGCAAGCTCATCGCGCAGCGTTTGAGCACCTCGCGCCGCACCATTCCCGAGGCAACAATCTGGCTCGACGTTGACGCGACCGAGCTATTCAATGCGAAGGATCGCCTGCAGAAGTCGACCGGCGAGCGCTTCAGCCTCACCGCTTTGTTGGCTCGATTCGTCGTCGCGGGGCTCGCCGAGTACCCCATCCTGAACTCCTCGGTCGATGAGTCGGCCAGCGAAATCATTCGGCACGGGTCCATCGGCCTCGGCCTCGCCGCGCAAACCCCGCGCGGACTCATGGTTCCGGTCATCCACGATGCCGGGGCCCTCACGACTCGCCAACTGCGCGACCGGGTAGCTGAGGTAGTGACTTACTCCCAAAGCGGTGCCTACCCGGCCGCGCAGTTGAGCGGTGGAACGTTCACTCTTAACAACTACGGCGCATTCGGTGTCGACGGCTCGACGCCGATCATCAACTACCCCGAGGTCGCGATGCTCGGGATCGGCCGGATGATGGACCGCCCCTGGGTCGTGGATGGTGAACTCGCCGTTCGCAAGGTCGTCACGCTCTCGTTCGTGTTCGACCATCGGGTGTGCGACGGCGACGTCGCATCCGGATTCCTGACCTTTGTCGCCCGTTGTGTCGAGGAGCCCTTGACGCTGCTCGGCAACGTCTAGCGGGCCCCACCGAAGGTGGGGCGGCGCTTCTCCTGGAAGGCCGCGAAGCCCTCGGCGTAGTCGGCGCTCGAGCAGAGTTCGCCCTGAACGACGTTCTCGGCCGACATGGATTGCCACAGCCCGACGCGATCGTCGCGAAGCTGATGCACGAGCTTCTTGCTCGCGAGGAATGCCCCCGTTGCACCCTGCGCGACTCGTCGAGCGCGCTCGCGCGTGAACTCGAGAACGTCCGCTTCCGGCACGACCCGACTGAACAGTCCGAGCGCCACAGCCTCGGTGCCCGACATCAGTTCCGCTGTGTAGATGAGGTCGAGCGTTCGATGCGCGCCGAGACGCTCGAAGAACAGAGCGTGGCCGCCGGAGTCGAGCGTCGCACCGAGGCCTGCGAACGGTGAGCCGATCTTCGCGGTGTCGGCGACGTAGACCACGTCGCACGCATTGAGCAGACCCAGACCAACGCCGAGGCACGCGCCGGTCGCGACAGCAAACGTCGGCGCGGGGAAGTCATCGATGCGGTGCAACAGTGGGGTCACCAAACCGTCGAGATAGGCGACCGCGTCATCCGTCGCCGGCGTCACATTCGAGATGTCGCGTCCGGCACAGAACGCGCGACCCTCCCCGCGCAGAATGACCGCGCGCACACCCTCGGCCTCTGCCCGATCGAACGCTGCCCCGAGGTCGGCGAGCGCGTGCTCGTCGAGCGCGTTGAGTTTGGCCGGGTCGTTAAGCACGATCTCCGCGACGCCGTCCTGACCTGCGAAGTCGACGACCATGTCGAGCCCTGCTTCCTGTTGGGGTGTTACGCGTCGTAGTTGACCGAGACGCACTCGCTCGTCGGGATGGACTGGCAGGTGAGCACGTACCCGCGGGCCAGCTCCTCCGGTTCGAGCGCGTAGTTCTCGATCATGTTGACGGTGCCCTCGGTCACGACGGCTCGGCAGGTGCCGCACACGCCGCCCGCGCAGGCGAATGGCACGTCGCCACGAACCCGCAGCGCCGCATTGAGGATGCTCTCGTTGCTGTGCACGGGCGAGGTGACGGTCGCCGTTGTGCCGTCGAGGCGGAACGTGATCGTGTGCACGTCTTCGCCGGCTTTGACCTCGACGGGACGCCCGGATTGGCCAGTGGGTCGGTCCGGACGATCCGTCGTGAACAGTTCGTACCGGATCGCGTTCGTGTCGATCCCGAGGTCGGCGAGGGTGTCGCGACAGAGCTGCACGAGGTCGAAGGGTCCGCAGAGAAACCACTCGACGACATCCGGCGCGTAAATCAGGTTGCGGAGGATGTCACGGAACTTCGCCTCATCGAGTCGCCCCGAAAGCAGCTCCGAGCTTCGGCGCTCGCGCGTGAGTACGTGGTACAGCGCGAGCTGCACGGGGTATTTGTCCTTGAGGTCGGCGAGCTCGTCGACGAACATCGTTTCCATTGACGTGCGGTTCGAATAGACGAGCGAGAACCGATTGAGCGGCGACGCGCTGAGCGTGCTCTCGATCAGTGCGAGCACGGGGGTGATACCCGAACCGGCCGCCACGGCGACGTAGTGTGCAGCCGTCGCACGCACAATCTGCGACGTGAACTTGCCCTCGGGACTCATCACGTCAAGCTGCATGCCCGCGCGCAGGTTGTCGATCGCCCAGGTCGAGAAAAGTCCGCCGAGGTCGCGCTTGATCGCGACCTTGAGCTGCCCCTCGACGGGAGCCTGACAGATCGAGTAGCTTCGCCGCAGGTTCTCCCCATCGAGATCGGTGCGAATGGCGATGTACTGGCCAGGGTCGTAGCTGTAGTCGTTCGCGAGCTCGGCGGGTATCGCGAACGTCACCTCGATGGCGTCGTCGGTCAACGCGCGCACCTGCGAAACGGTGAGGCTGTGGAAGCGGGCACGACGGCGAGTCGGCACGGTGGCCGTGTCCGACATCAGTGTTCCTTGAAGTAGTCGAAGGGTTCCAGGCAGCGCTGGCAGACGTAGAGCGCTTTGCACGAGGTCGAGCCGAAGCGGGAGAGCTCGCGCGTGTGCATTGACCCGCAGTGCGGGCATCGGATGCCCAGACCGAGGCTCACCGTTCCGCTCAAGCCGCGCCGGGCTGGCGCCGCGATGCCGTACTCCTCCAGCTTTTCGCGACCGGCTTCGCTCATCCAGTCGGTCGTCCAGGCGGGTGCGAGCACGGAACGGACGACGACATCCTCATAACCAGCGCCGTTCAGCACGGTGACGATGTCGTCCCGTATCGCGTCGACTGCGGGGCAGCCGGAATACGTGGGGGTGATCTCGACCAAGACAGTCGAGTCCTGAATCGCCACGCGGCGGAGCACCCCCAGATCCTCGATCGTGAGTACCGGAACCTCGGGATCGACAACGGTCGCCGCAAGCTCCCAGACCGCGAGTTCGTCGGAGCCCTCCGGCCGCGGGCGCGCGATCGTCTCGGTCGCCACGATGCTCACCAGGTCGCCCCAGGATGCGCGCGCGCAAGCACCTGCATCTCGGCCAGCATCGGGCCCAGCGCCTCGGAGTGCCGCCCAATCCGACCGCCGCCCTGTGCCGCTGCCATGGTCGGGACAGTCAGCCCCGCATCCACAATCAGCCGCGGCACCAGAGAATCGAAGGCCAACCGAAGTCGTTCGGGGTCAACGGCGATGCCGTCCAGGTCCGTCGCGAACGGGTCGGGCTGAAACAGCTCGCCGACAAACGGCCACATCAGGTCGAGCCCCCGCTGCATGCGTTCGTGCGATAGGTCAGTGCCGAGCCCAAGCCGACGCAGCCACTGAACGCTGTGGTCGACGTGGTAGTCGACCTCCTTGACGGCCTTGGCCGCGATTGCCGCCAGCGTCGGGTCGGTCGAAAGACTCAGCGCGCGATAGAGCTCGGCGAAATAGACGGAGGCGATCAGCTGACGCGCGATGGTAGCTGCGAAGTCGCCGCCCGGCTGCTCGAACAATTGGCGCGACCGGAATTCCGGCTCCCCGCGAAAGTAGGCGAGGTCATCCTCGGATTGGCCCCACGCGGTTCCGGCATAGGTCAGAAGGCTGCGAGCGTGGCCGAGAAGGTCGAGGCCGATGTTGCCGAGCGCGACATCCTCTTCCAGCTCCGGCGCATTCGCGATCCACTCACCCAGCCGATGCGCGAGAACGAGCGCGTCATCGCCGAGACCGAGCGCGTACTGGGCAACGGCCTCCGGAGCGACGACCGACGAGTCGGCGATCGACTCGGCCGTGATAGCCGTGGACACGACGTGGTTGGAGTGGTTCACAGGTGTGGCACCGCCTCCGACTCGCTGTAGTAGGTCGCGTGACGGTACTCCTTGCCCTGCGGCGATTCGAAGAACTCACCCTTCGCGTCCGGGTCCGACGAGGTGATGTCGGAGGCCCGCACAACCCAGATCGAGACCCCCTCGGCACGGCGGGTGTACAGGTCGCGGGCGTTGCGCACGGCCATGGTCTCGTCTGGTGCGTGCAGCGAGCCGGCGTGTACATGCGACAGGCCGCGGGATGACCGGATGAAAACCTCCCACAGCGGCCAAGTCTCGCGGCCGCCCGAATCGCCAGGACTGGTCATGACGCCATCCGCTGTGTTGTCTCACGCTCAGCCGCCTCGCGGTCCGCGTACACACGGGAGGCCTCGCGAACCCACGCGCCGTTCTCGTGTGCCTGCTTGCGGCGAGCAACGCGCACGGCGTTGGCTTGGCCGCGACCAGAGAGCACCTCGTAGAACTCGTCCCAGTTGAGTGGCCCAAAGTCATAGTGCCCGCGCTCCTCGTTCCACTTGAGGTCGGGGTCGGGGAGTGTGATGCCGAGCACCTCGGCCTGCGGCACGAGCATGTCGACGAAACGCTGGCGAAGGTCGTCGTTGCTGAAGCGCTTGATCTTCCAGGCCATGCTGCGCTGGGAGTTGGGCGAATCCTCGTCTGGTGGCCCGAACATCATCAGCGCTGGCGCGTACCAGCGGTTCACCGACTCCTGCGCCATGGCCTTTTGAGCATCCGTTCCGCGCATGAGCTCGAGCAGAATTTCGAAGCCCTGGCGCTGATGGAACGACTCCTCCTTGCAGATGCGAGTCATCGCGCGTCCGTACGGTCCATACGATGCGCGGCACAGTGGCACCTGGTTGCAGATGGCGGCGCCATCCACGAGCCAGCCGATCGAACCCATATCGGCCCAGGTCGGGGTCGTGTAGTTGAAGATGGATGAGTACTTGGCCGCGCCTGTGATGAGCTGTTCGAACATCGTCTCCCGGTCGATCCCGAGCGTCTGTGCGGCGGAGTAGAGGTAGAGGCCGTGGCCCGCTTCATCCTGCACCTTGGCCATCAGGATGGCTTTGCGCTTGAGGCTCGGCGCCCGAGTGATCCAGTTGCCCTCCGGCTGCATTCCGATGATCTCGGAGTGGGCGTGCTGGGAGATCTGGCGGATGAGCGTTTTTCGGTAGGCCTCCGGCATCCAATCGCGCGGCTCGACGCGCATATCGGCTTCGATCAGCCGATCGAATTCACGACGTTGATCGGCGGTGCCCTCGGACGACGCGTCGTCGACGGTCGTCTTGGCTGGTGCGGCCATCCTGGCTCCCTGCTTGCATTATTTACCGGTCGTTCAGTTAGTATATGTTCACGTCCAGTGTCCGGACAAGAGAACGAATGGCTCATCGAGGAGTGCCGGTGCCCGCAGAATCCACGACCGTTGGCCGCGCGATGATGAAGCACGATCGTGCCTCTGCGGCGCTCGGGATGACTGTTGTTGTCAACGAACCGGGCCGCGCCGTGGTCACTATGACTGTTCGCGATGACATGCTCAACGGGTTCGCCATCACGCATGGTGGATTCGTTTTTGCGCTGGCGGATACCGCTTTCGCGCTCGCGTGCAACGACAGCGAATACGTTACGGTCGCCGCTGGCGCCGATATTTCGTTTCTCAAGTCGACCACCGCGGGCGACGTGTTGACCGCGACCGCGCTCGAGCGCGCGAAGTCCGGTCGCTCCGGCATCTACGACGTGCAGGTGCTCGACGCGGCGGGCGCGACAGTTGCGGAATTCCGTGGACGCAGCCGTCGCACTCCGACTCCCCACGCCGCGCCCTGATCGCCACTCATGGCCGCGTCGCTCTGTCAGACTGGGGATTGATGTCAGAGTTGAACGCCGTCCCCGCGCCGAAGAAGGGCCGCCCCGGCGTAGATCGCCAGTACGTGCTCGACACGGCCGTGACCGCGTTCATCGAATTCGGCTACGACGCGACATCCATGGGCATGATCGCCGAACGACTGGGCCTCAGCAAGGCCGCCGTCTACCACCACTACCCGGCGAAGGCCGAGATGCTGGGAGCCGCGCTCGACGAAGCGCTCGGCGGCCTCGAGGGCGTTCTGCTCGAGGCCGGCGCGCACACTGGTAGCGCAGAGGAACGACTCTCGTACGTGCTGCGTGGAGCAGTGCACATCCTTACCAGTCGCCTGCCGTATGTAACGCTGCTGCTGCGGGTTCGCGGCAACACCGACGTCGAGCGCGAAGCGCTTCGGCGGCGCCGCGAATTCGACCGTTCGGTAACCGCGCTCGTCGCCGCCGCCCGCGACGAGGGCTCTGTGCGCAGCGACATCGATCCGCGCGTAGTCACCCGGCTCCTGTTCGGGATGATCAACTCGATCGTCGAGTGGTACCGTCCCGACGGTCCGGAATCGGCCGATCAGCTCGCTAACGAGGTACTGGCAATGGCGCTCGAGGGGCTCTCGGCGACATAACTGTTTTTCGCAACCAGGGTCAGGACGTCATAGGTTGCGACGACCTCATCGCGCTGGTTGATCAAGACCGCGTCCCACCGCACCTCGCCGTACTCATCGGTCTCGCGCGGGGTGATCTGCTTAGCCGTCAGAACAACTCGGATGCTGTCACCAGGGGAGACCGGGGTCACAAATCGCAGGTTCTCGAGACCGTAGTTAGCGAGCACAGGCCCTGGTTCCGGGTCGACAAACAGTCCCGCCGCGAACGACACCAGCAGGTAGCCATGTGCCACCCGGCCGGGAAAGAACGGGTTCGCTGCGGCGGCATCCTCGTCCATGTGGGCATAGAAGGTGTCGCCGGTGAACTCGGCGAAGTGCTCGATGTCGGCGAGGGTGACCTCTCGAGCCTTGGACACGACGCTGTCGCCGAGGCTGAGCTCCTCGAGGGTCTTGCGGAACGGATGGCGACCGGTCGAATCGGAGGCCGCACCGGCGTGCCAGATACCGGTGATGGCGGTGAGCATCTGGGGTGAACCCTGCAGAGCAGTTCTCTGCATGTGATGCAGAACAGCGCGAATGCCGCCGAGCTCTTCGCTACCACCCGCGCGGCCAGGGCCACCATGCACCAGGTGCGGAACCGGCGAGCCGTGGCCCGTCGACGTCTTCGCGTCGTCCCGGTCGAGGATGAGCACGCGACCGTTCCAAACCGAGATTCCGGTAACCAGCGCGACGGCCTCCTCCGGATCGTGGGTCGCGATACTCGTGACGAGGGAGCCGCCGCCGCGACCAACCAGCGCGATCGCCTCCTCGGTTGTGTCGTACGCGATCAGACTCGCGACGGGACCGAACGCCTCGACCTCGTGCACCGCGTCCTCGTTCGCGGCGTCAAAACGCAGGAGTACGGGCGACGTGAAAGCACCGTCATCGTCGACCGAGTTCGAGCCGTCGACATGAAGCGCGCTCGGAGCATCCGTCGAGCCGACCACGATTCGACCACCCGCGGCAACCAACCGGTCGACCTGGCGCAGTACCTCCTCGCGCTGCTCGACTGACGCAAGAGGACCCATGGTGACGCCCTCCGCGCGCGGATCACCGAGCACAATCCGCTGCTCGATCCGTTCGGCGACCGCTGACGTAACGGCATCCACGGATGAACGCGGAACGATCACGCGACGGATGCTGGTGCACTTCTGACCCGCCTTGACGGTCATCTCGGTGACGACGCCGCGCACGAACGCGTCGAACTCCGGGGTTCCCGCGATAGCCGCCTTGCCGAGAACCGAGGCGTTGATCGAGTCCGTCTCGTTGGTGAACCGCACTCCACCGGTACGCACTGACCGATTCTCGCGAAGGCGCTCGGCCGTCGACGCCGAGCCAGTAAAGGCAACGAGATCTCCGAGCCGAAGATTCTCGAACAGGTCGGGAACGGCACCGGACACGAGCTGCAGGGATCCGTCCGGCAGCAGGCCCGACTCGACCAGGATGCGCACGAATGCCTCGGCCAGATACCCGGTCGGCGTTGCGGGTTTCACCAGGGAGGGAACTCCCGCGAGAAACGCGGGGGCGAACTTCTCGAGCGACCCCCACACCGGGAAGTTGAAGGCATTGATCTGCACAGCGACGCCCGGCAGGCGCGTGTAGACGTGACGGCCCAGAAAAGAGCCGTCCTTCGACAGGGGCTCGACCGCGCCATCAACATAAACGCGGGAATTCGGGAGTTCGCGGCGACCCTTTGACGAGTACGTGAACAGCACGCCAATGCCGCCATCGATGTCGACTATGGAGTCGCCACGAGTCGCGCCCGTGCGACTGGAGAGTTCGTACAGCTCGTCTTTGCGGGCGGTCAGGGCCTGGCCGAACTGCTTGAGTAACAGCGCACGCTGGTGAAACGTCAGCTTGCCGAGCGACGCCTGTCCAACGGTTCGCGCGTAGTCGAGAGCGGCCGCGAGATCCAACCCGGCGGTGCTGACGGTGGTCACGACGTCACCCGTGGAGGCGTCGCGCACGATCGAGGCTGTGGCGTCGGCTTCGGGTGTCCACCACGCCCCACTGACGTAGCTGGGCAGAATTGCGCTCATCTTGTACCTCCCTGGCTGGACTTGTCGTCCCACGTAAAGAATCCGGTTCCGGTCTTGCGACCGAGCTCGCCGGCCGCGACCTTGTCGCGCAGTAGCTGCGGGGGCGAGAACCGTTCGCCCAGCCGTGAATGCAGATAGTCGGCGATGCCAAGGCGAACATCCAGTCCGACGAGGTCGGTCAGCCGCAGCGGCCCAATGGGATGTTTGTATCCGAGCACCATCGCGGCGTCGATGTCCTCCGCCGACGCGACACCCTCTTCGAGCATCCGGATGGCCTCGAGGCCAATAATCACGCCGAGGCGCGACGAGGCGAATCCCGGCGAATCTTTCACCGTGACGGGTGTCTTGCCGAGCGCCACGACCCAGGCTTCCGCATCCGCAACGAGTGCGGCGTCTGTTGCCGATCCGACCACGATCTCTACAAGCTCCGAAGCGGGCACGGGATTGAAGAAGTGCAGGCCCAGGAACCGCTGTGGGAAACGCAGTGCTGCCGCGAGCGCGTCGATCGACATCGATGAGGTGTTGCTCGCGATCGGGATCTCTGCCCCAACTCGATCCTCGATGCGGGCGAGGGAAACCGCCTTGAGCCCGGCGTCTTCCGGGACGGCCTCGACCACGAGCTCGCACTCGTCAAATAGCGCGTCGTCTGTTCCGGTCTCGATCCGAGCGCTGAGCTCCTCGAGGCTCTCACCAACCGAGCCCCGGTCAACGCTCGCAGCAAAGGCAGAGGTCACCCGAGCCAGCGCGGCGGCGGCCTGCTCGTCGTCGCGTTCAACCACGCGCACTCGCGACCCAGACACGACGAACGCGTGTGCAATACCCGCCCCCATCCGACCGCCCCCAAGTACGCCGACTATTGACGGGATGACGGTCACGTCTTTCTCCGCTCGAGAAACTCGGTCATGCGTCGACGCTTTTCGGGCGACTCGAACAGTACGGACTGCGCCTCGAGGTCGATCTGCGGATGCTCACCCAGCGGCACGCTCATGATCGCTTTGGTGTACCGGGTCGCTTGGTTGTCCTTCGTCGAGATCTCGTCGGCGAGCGCGAGCGCGCTGGCGAGGAGCTCATCCGGCTCCGCGAGACGAGTGATCAGGTTCGCGGCGAGCGCCTCATCGGCGCCGAGCATCCGTCCTGCCAATAGGATCTCCTTCGCGAGCGGTTCTCCCACAAGCTCGCGCAGGCGCCAGAGCGCACCAGCCGGAGCGACGATTCCGAGGGCGGTCTCCGGATTACCGATCTTCAGGCGCGGGGTGCCGATCCGAAAGTCGGCAGCGTAGGCGAGCTCGGCGCCCCCGCCCAACGCGTACCCGTCCAGAGCTGCGATCACGGGCATCGGCAGATCGGCGATGCGGATGAAGAGCTGGGTGTTGATCGCCTTGAGCGCGTCCGCGCCGCTACGCTCGCGCAGCTCCGCGATGTCGGCTCCCGACGCGAAGACACCGTCTCCACCGATCAAAATCAGGATTCGAGGCTCGACCTCTAGCTCCGCGCAGACGCCGTGCAGTTCATCGACCATTGCCTGGTTGATGGCGTTGCGAACGTCCGGTCGATTCAGCTGCACGACCACGCGGTCGACGTGCCTCGTGACGAGGATCGTGCCGAGTGCCTGGGTCTCCCCGACTGGGGCTGGCACGATCAGGAGACCCGCTCGATGATGAGCGCGCTGCCCTGACCGACACCGACGCACATGGTCGCGAGCCCAAAGCGCGCTCTCTCGCGTTCCATCCGCCCCAGCAGGGTCACGACGAGTCGAGAGCCGCTCGAGCCGAGTGGATGACCGAGAGCGATCGCGCCCCCGTCAGCATTGACGCGCGCCACGTCGAGTGCGAGTTCGCGGATGACCGCGAGGGACTGAGTAGCGAATGCCTCGTTCAGCTCGATCGAGTCGAGGTCGGCAATGGTCAAACCCGCGCGCGTCAGCGCCTTCTGTGTCGCGGGGACTGGACCGATCCCCATTACCTCCGGTGCGACACCCGCGCTCGCCCCGACGACAATCCGAGCTCGTGGGACTAGTCCAAACTTCTCGACGACGTCTCCGCTCGCCACCACGATCGCCGACGCTCCGTCGTTGAGCGGGCTGGAGTTGCCGGCCGTTACCACCGAACCGCCCCGCACGACGGGCGTGAGTCCGGCGAGTACCTCGAGACTGGTGTCGCGGCGCGGGCCCTCGTCAAGCAGGACTGTTCCGTGAGTGGTATCGACGCCAATGATCTCCGCGTCGAATCGCCCGGCATCGACGGCGGCGATCGCGCGCTGGTGGCTGGTCAGCGCGAAGGCGTCCGCCTCAGCGCGGGTGATGCCGTAGACCCGCCCGACCTCTTCGCCTGTCTCGGGCATCGAGAACGTTGCTTTGTCTCGGGCAAGTAGCTTCGGGTTGGCGAAGCGCCAGCCGATGGAGGTATCGAACTGATCGCCGGGCCTAGCGAACGCCCTCTCCGGCTTGGCCTGCACCCAGGGCGCGCGACTCATCGACTCGACCCCGCCGGCAACAATGAGGTCCGCATCACCCGCGCGAATTGCCTGTGCGGCCATGGTGATGGCCGAAAGGCCGGATGCACAAAGTCGATTGACTGTAATGCCGGGAACGGAATCGGGGAGACCCGCCAACAGCACGGACATCCGTGCGACGTTTCGATTGTCTTCGCCCGCCTGGTTGGCACCACCCAGGATCACCTCGTCGATCAGCGCCGGATCGATGCCCGCACGCGCGACGGCCTCGGCGACGACTAGCGCGGCGAGATCGTCGGGACGAATGCTCGACAGCACGCCGCCGTAGCGACCGACTGGCGTGCGAACGCCGCCAATCAGAAAGGCTTCACTCATTCCGCGGCAGCCCTTCCTTGGGACACTGTTCAGGCATTTTATTACCGGTCGTTCGGAAAGTAATTCTGTCAGATGGGAGATGCCCGGTCAATCGGAGGGCTACTCGGCGTGCGCCTCGAGAAACGCGTACAGCTCCTGGTCATCAACGCCGGGGAACGTGCCGCTCGGCAGTGGCGACAGGATGTGTGCGTGCAGCTTCGCACTCGTCCACGCCTTGCCCGCCCAGCGCTCCGCGAGCTCGTTGGACGGAGACTTGCAGCACGACAGGTCCGGACAGCGGGACAGCGTGCGGTTTGGTGTTTCGCGACCGCGGAACCACTTCGCATGAACGAACGGAACACCGATGGTGATCGAGAACTCGTCGTCAGGGCCGGTGCCGGTCTGGCTGGACTCCCAGAAGGTGCCCTCGGGGGTATCGGTGTACTGGTAGAACTCGGTCGTTCGGTTGGTGCGATCGAAGGCCTGGCGGGCGGCCCAGTAGTGGCATACCAGCTGCCCCTCGGTCGAGCCCGTGACATCCACCGGTAGCCGAAGCCCGTCATTTTCGTAGGCCTTCGAGACCGCGCCGTCATCGCCGACTCGCAAGAAGTGCACGGTCATGTCGAGATGCGTCGTTGCCAGGTTGGTGAACCTGAGCGCCGCGGCCTCGTGGGTGACACCGAAGGCATCCCGGTAGTCCTCGACCGCGATATTGCGATCCGCCTTTGCGGTTTCGAGAAACTCGACGGACTGCTGGAGCGGCATGAGACAGGCGGTGGCGAAATAGTTGATCTCGAGTCGCTGCTGAAGGAACTCGGCGTACGTTCGCGGCTCGTGGTGTTCGAGCAGCCGATGAGCCATGGCCTGCAGCGCCATGGAGCGGATTCCGTGGCCGCCCGGAATGGATGCCGGCGGCAGGTAGATGCGTCCGTTTTCGAGGTCGGTGACCGAACGGGCGGAGTGCGGCAGATCCGGAACGTGCACAAGCTCGAAGCCGAGGTGTTCGGCCATCTGTGACACCGCCCGATGAGTGAGGGCACCACGCGAGTAGCCCACCTTGGTCATCTGTTGCTGGGCGAGGGCGTCGATGTCGGGCAGGTAGTTGTTCTTCGTGCGCATCAGCTGTCGCAGCTCGGTGTTGGCACGGCGCGCCTCCTCGGGAGTCGCAATCGCCTCTCGCGAACGGCGGGACAGCTCGGCGTGGAGGCCAACGATGACACGCAGCGTGTCGTCCGTCATTCCCTTCGACGCCCGGAGAGCGGGAAGCCCAAGTGAGGAGTACAACGATCCCTGTTGCAGTTGATCGAGGCCAATCTCAAGAGCGGCACGGGCTGTTGGTGGTTCCTCGGAGAGCAGGTCGCCGACCTGGATGTCGAGCGTCTCGGCGATTCGATTGAGGAGCGAGAGGCGGGGCTCGCGCTTTCCGTTCTCCATGAGGGACAGCTGGCTGCCCGCGATCCCCACGGCAGCTCCGAGCTCATCCAGGGTGAGGGAATTCGACGTGCGAAAGTGCCGGATGCGCTGTCCGAGGGTCATGAGGTCGCTCATTCTTGAACCATATCGAAAGTATTGGTCTTTTTACGACCCCTTTTTCGGATTCAAGGGCAAAAACTCGGCGCAAGCTATAACAAACGACCGAAAGACGACTCATGACGACCACGTTGCACCCCTCGAAGACAGCGACAAAGGCTGGGGCCGCCAAGCCCGTTGCAGTGTCTGCCGCGTATTTCGAGAGCCCAGTGGGCACGGACGTTCACGTAATTGAGTGGGTTGCTCGGATCGCCGCCATCACGCAACCCGACGAGGTCGTCTGGTGCGATGGCAGCGCTGCGGAGTTCGACCGCATTACAAAACTTCTCGTCGACCAGGGCACTCTCATTAGATTGAACCCTGAGCATCGCCCGTTCAGCTTCCTGGCCCGCAGCGACCCGAGCGATGTTGCTCGCGTCGAAGACCGCACCTTCATTTGCAGCGAGCGTTCCGAGGATGCCGGCCCCACCAACAATTGGGTAGCACCAGCTGAAATGCGCACGACGCTAAATGAGCTGTTTCAGGGCAGCATGATTGGTCGCACGATGTACGTCGTGCCCTTCTCGATGGGCCCACTCGGCTCACCCTTCTCGAAGCTCGGCGTTCAGGTCACCGACTCTCCCTACGTTGTCGCAAACCTGCGCATCATGACGCGCATGGGCTCGGACGCGCTGTCGCGAATCCGCGGCTCGGTCGAATGGGTCCCGGCAGTCCACAGCGTTGGCGCTCCCCTCGGTCCCGGACAGCAGGACGTCCCGTGGCCGTGCAATCCAACCAAATACATCAGCCACTTCCCCGAGACTCGGGAAATCTGGTCATACGGTTCCGCCTACGGTGGCAACGCCATCCTCGCTAAGAAATCCTTCGCGCTGCGTATCGCGTCCGTCATGGCGCGTGACGAGGGCTGGCTCGCCGAGCACATGCTCATCCTGCGCGTCACCAGCCCGAAGGGTCGCACGATGCACGTCGCGGCGGCCTTCCCGAGCGCGTGTGGCAAGACGAACTTTGCGATGCTCACCCCGAGCATCCCGGGCTGGACCGTCGAGACGATCGGCGACGATATCGCCTGGATTCGCCAGGGACCGGATGGCCGCCTGCGTGCCATCAATCCCGAGGCTGGTTTCTTCGGCGTCGCTCCCGGCACCGGCCCCAAGACCAATCCGAACGCGGTGGACATGCTCTGGGGCAACACCATCTTCACGAACGTCGCGCTTCGCGACGACGGCGATGTGTGGTGGGAGGGCCTCTCGAAGGTCGCCCCCGACAATCTGACCGACTGGCGCGGAGAGGCGTGGAGCCCATCCTCTGATAGCCCCGCTGCTCATCCAAACTCTCGTTTTACTGTTGCCGCTGACCAGTGCCCGTCCATCGCGGACGACTGGCAGCATCCAGACGGCGTCGTTATCGACGCAATAATCTTCGGCGGCCGCCGAGCTTCCAACGTGCCCTTGGTGGTAGAGGCGCGCGACTGGAATCATGGTGTCTTCCTGGGCGCCACGATCTCATCGGAGCAGACGGCGGCCGCTGAAGGCACTGTTGGGGAGCTACGACGCGATCCGTTCGCGATGCTCCCGTTTTGCGGATACAACATGGCTGACTACTGGCAGCACTGGTTGGATGTCGGAAAGACGCTCCGCGCGAGCGCCAAGGTTCCTCGTATCTTCCAGGTCAACTGGTTCCGCACAGCCGATGACGGTTCGTTCCTGTGGCCGGGCTTCGGCGAGAATGCCCGCGTGCTCGAGTGGATCATGAACCGCGTCGACGGACAGGTCGGAGCGAAGGAGACTGCTCTCGGCTACGTACCGACAGACACTGGACTCAACATTGAAGGCATCGAGGATGTTGATCTCGAGCAGCTGTTTGCGATCGATCGCGACGCCTGGCTGGCGGAGTCGGATGACACCGAAGGCTTCTTCGGCACCTTCGGCGACAAGGTTCCGGCCGAGCTCTACGGCCAGCTCGAAACTCTGCGCAAGAAGCTGCGCGCAAGCAATTAGACCGGCAGCTCCGCCAGCCACTCGTCGAAGGTCTGCTTCCCCAGAGGCACGTCACCCTTCGGCAACAGTGAGCCA
>JADGOT010000239.1 GCA_017882805.1 Glaciihabitans sp.
GATCGTGGGCTTGTAGCCCTTGGCAATACTCGTCAGTCGTACGAGGGGGGTGTTGCCGATTAGGTCGAGCACCGAGTTCGCGTACTTCATGGTGCGCTAAATCTACCAGCGGCGTTTCCTGTGTTACTTCGCACCTACATGTTGCTGCGGTTCTGCATCGCCGCCGACATGGTCATGATGTACGGGCGCATTACCTTGGCGGTCAGCGGCGCGAGAGCGACGTCATCCATCTTCATCGGATCGATCCACATCAGTTCCTCGATCTCGGCCGCGGCGACGCCCTCGGTCTCGACGACAGTGAAATGAACATCGCAATCGACCATGTGATCCACCTCGTTGGCGGCGTGGGCCGAGAAACGACCGACGAACTCGAAATCCCCCGGCTCCAGCTCGAAGCCGAGCTCCTCATTGAGTTCGCGGATGATCGCCTGTTCGCTGGTCTCGCCCGGCTCGAACTTGCCCCCCGGCTGCATGAAGATTTCGGTTCCGCGTTTGCGCACCAGCAGCAGATGACCCTGCGAATTCAGGATGACCGCGGCGACGATCCGAATCGTGGGCATGTCCGACATGGCTAGCGACCTTTCTGGGCGAGGACGATGGTCCCTGCACGGCCCCCGAGAACGAGCCGACGGCTCGAGCGAAAATAGAGAAAGGCAAGAATCCCAGCCAGCACCGTGTTCACGATAAGCGCGGGCAGGTTTGTGGAGCTCTGCTTCACGACCGTCGACAGTGCGAGCCCAACGAATCCGGTCGCACTGATCAGCGCGACCAGGGCGAACAACGACCCCAGCAAGACGCCGGACTGAACGTTAGCGGTCATCCGCCACCAGGGTCGCGGTGGAACCGGATCCTCCCCCGCGCCACGAAACAGGCGGGTGCCGACCAGAATCAGAACGAACGCGAGGCCGCTGCGAAGTATGCCACCGCCGCTTGGACCGACCGGGATCGCAGCGATTAAATAGACGGCCGCGCCGCCAGCAACGACGTAGGCGAGCTTGATCGGCCACGGCCGAATTCGCGGGCCGGTCGGCACATCCTGAAGGTTCGTCATCGCGACCAATCTAGCCCGCAGTCGGGCGATGGGGGTGGTGGTTATGTATGCCCCCGGGTTGGGGCGCGCGAGTTGTCCACAGATGTTGTCTTTTGGCCCTGACATTCGAACCTGTGTTCGATAATTGATACATGACTTCGACGACCGCGACAGCAGAGCAGCGCTACGACGCTGCCCTTGCCGCGCTCGCCGACCTCCCGAGCGAGATAGAAGAACTGCGAAGCCTGAGCGAGCAGTCCCTGCTGCGCATCAACGAGCTACACGCCGTCGCGTCCCGGGCTCTGGGTGCCGCAGGTGCGGTGATCGCGGGTGAGGTCGCGCACCGGTCGCGACCAGCGCTGGGGATGACCGGGTTGGCGCAGCGCGCCGGTTTCCGCACTCCGGAACGCCTCCTGACTCAGACGACGGGCGCCACCAAGCAGCAGGTCAAAACGGCGCTAGCCGCAGGTACTCTGCTAGCCGAGATTGCCGACGATGGCAAAGTGGATGAGGTCACCGGTGAGGTGCTGGCTCCCACCCAGCCGTGGTTGCGGCCGGTCGCCGCCGCCGTGTCTGCGAGGCTCATCTCGACCTCGGCGGCGCAAGCGATCGGGTCGGGGCTCGGATGTCCGAACTCGGCCGTGACCGCGCAGCAGCTTGAAGTCGCCGCAGCACGCCTGGTGGGCGAAGTTATTGCTGGTCTGGATGCGGATCGGCTGTGGAAGCGTGCCCGGGACGCCCGCGACGAGCTCGATGTTGCTGGCGTGAAGGTGCGCGAAGCCGAACTGCTCGAAATTCGTGGGCTCACCCATTTTCCGCTCCCCGGTGGCGGCGGTAAGGCGATCTGGACAATGGACCCAGAAACCTACGCCAACTTCACCGACGCATACGACCGCTCCACCTCACCCAAGCGTGGCGGGGTGCGTTTCGTATCGAAAGAACAGTCTGAGCGTGCCGCGACCATCGCCTCCGACGGGCGAACCCCGGTCCAGCTGGCATCCGACGCCTTCATGCAGCTCGTGAAACTTGGGGCAGACGCCAACCCGACCTGCCTCCTCGGATCCGGCGCACCGGTCATCCGCATCACCGTCGCAGAAGAAGCCCTCGAGACCGGAATCGGATTCGGCACGATCGAAGGACACGGCGAACCGGTATCGATAGACACAGTGCAACGGCTGCTGTGTAGCGGCGACTCGATCCGGATCGGATTCGACCCGGGCGGCAACGTCCTCAACCTCGAATCCGAACAACGGTTGTACTCCAAACGGCAACGCGAAGTGCTTGCCGTCAAATTCGGCGGCTGCATGGACCCGAACTGCGACCGACCGCCGTCCTGGTGCGAATCCCACCACATCAAGCAATGGGTGCGCGACAAAGGCAAAACGCTCATCGAAAACGGCATCCCGTTGTGCAAATGGCACCACCTCAAATACCACAACGAAGGCTACGAAATCGAAGTCGACAACGACGGCAACTACTGGCAAATCCCACCAAGATCCATCGACCCGCAACAAAAACGAGTCGCCATGCCTTTGAAGTCCAATGCCATTGCCGACCTCTGGCGCACCCGCAACGCCAGCTAGCAGCACAGGGCAGCCGCGCAGATCAGCCCCGCAGACTTCTACGCGATCATGCTCGAGTCTTCGGGCGCCTCAACCCCAACGGCCTTGAGGGCGGCGTCGGCGAGTGCCCGACGGTGGTCGAGCTCGACTCCGATGTCGCGAGCCAGGTCGGGGCGACTCTTCACGAGGGAGTCGAGAACCTCGACCGGGATCTTGAGCACCACAACCTCGGTGACGGCCAGGGCGGTCGTCACTGTCGGCTGCCGAGTGAGAGCGGTAAGTCCGAGCACGCTGGCATGCGACAGGGTCTCGATCACAATGTCGCCACCACCGGCAGGGTAGGTAAGCGACGCCGTTCCCGTGATGACGTAGCGCATCGCATCCGGCACCTGCTGCGGCCGCTGGATGATCTCCCCATCCGCGTAACGCTCGATCGAGACTCTCTGAGAAAGCGGCTCCACGTCCGAGCTACTCAGGTACAGCGCGCCAGCGAACGTCTTCACCGCCTCGAGCAGGCGCTCGGGTGTCTGGAACGGGTCGCCCCACTCGCGGTCGAGGTGCAGGCCGGCCCGCCGCGCCGCGTACCAGATCCGCGCGTTGAACATCCGAATCGATCTGCCGTTGAACAGTGGACTCTGGAGCGGAATTTCGATCTCATACTTGCCCTTGCCGAGGTAGGTGATGAGCGCATCCTCGCCGGAATAGATCCACGGCAACCCAGCCGCAACCTGCACGCACAGGTCGATGACCTCCTGCGGCGGGTCCTCGATCGCGAACTGCATGTAGATGTCGTTGTAGAAGGGGTAGATACCCTTCGTGATGTTCATGAACGTGCTGGCCGCGAGTGCTGAGTTCGGAACGATCATCATCCCGTCGACCGTCACCATGTGAACCGAGCGCCAGTTGACCTCGACCACCTGGCCGCGCTCGCCGCCCACGATGATCCAATCGTCGATCTCCACTGGCCGCTCCGAGAGCAGCAGGAGTCCACTGATCACACCGCCGACCGCGTTCTGCAACGCGAGTCCGATGACGATCGAGCCAACGCCGAGCGCGGCGAACAGTCCGCCGACATCCGCGTGCCAGACGACCGAGAACAGCACACCCAGACAGACGACGATGAGGATGACGCGAACGACCTCGATGAAAATGGAGGGCACCCGGCTGCGCCAGCTACCCGACTTCGCCGTCTCAAAGATGACGAGGTTCAGACCGCCGAGCAGCGCAAGGATGACGAGGAACCCGAACAGAGTTGCAACGATACGTACCCAGTTGACGGTCGGTGTTCCTACGTCCGCGGTCTGCGCGAGCAACAGGAGAAGCGCGCCCGTCGGAGCCACGAAGTTGCGCAGTAGAAGAACAAGACGAGAGCCGCGGCCGCCATTGCGTACGAGCGAGCCATTCAACTCCGTCAGGATGATCATGACGATCGGCAGGCCGACCACGACTACGATCGCGGGGATGAACCATGGCTGCGAGACAAAATCAAACACGGGTGGTCTTCTCAAGATCGAGCCGGTAGATCGGGATCTCGCCCTGTGACGTCTTGAGCGCGCCCGCTCTCACGGTCACGACAGTGTCCGGCATCTTGTCAACCACCCGCTGGGTCATCATGATGCCATCAACGTTGGCACCCCCCTGCAACCGGAACGCGAGGTTGACCGTGTCCCCCCAGAGGTCGTAGATGATTCTCGACTTGCCAACGAGACCACTCGTCGCGGCCCCGGTATCGATGCCGGCGTGGATGGTGAGCTTCGCGCCATTCTGCGCGCTGAACCGGTCGAGCACCTTCTGAGCCTCGAGAGCGAAGGCCACCATGCGGCGGGCGTTGTCGACGCGCGGAATGGTCATTCCGCAGCTGGCGAGGTATCCGTCCCGCGTTGTGCGTACGCGCTCGACGCCGTGCTTCTCGGCCACCTGGTCGAGGCTGTGCAGCAGATCGTTGAGCTGACTGAGCCCCTTCTCGGTGCTGAGTGTCGCCGCGTACTCCTCATAACCGTCTATGTCCGCGTAGAAGACCGTGACTTCGCCGTGGTCCTGCGCGATCGTCGTCGCGCCGCTGAGGAACTTCTTCGCGACCGGCTCAGGCATGAGCGAGAGCAGCAGTTGTTCGTGCTCCTCTTCTTTTGCCTCGAGCAGCGCCTGCTTGGTTTGCAGGCTGAGGCTCATGCTGTTGAAGGCATTGCCGAGCTCGACGAATTCGTCGCTGTGACCTACGGCGACCTGAACTCCCAACTCGCCCGCGGAGATTCGTAGGGCATCCATTCGGAGGCGCCGAAGCGGAGTGACGATTCTCTGTGAGAAGAGAAGAGAAATCAGGCAGACGATCAGCGCGATGATCGCGACAGTTATTCCGAGGTCGCGAGCGAAAGTAAGGGATGGCGCGAACGCCTCGCCCCGATCGATCTGCGCGACGATCACCCAGTTCACCCCGTCGACAGCGAGCGGAGCGTACGCCGAAATTACCTGACCGCCGAGATAGCCGGGCGCGGTAATGATGCCGGTCTTCCCCTGCAGCGCTCTCGCGACGGCTTGCGTGCGGGCGGGCTGCACCAGCAACGGGCTATGGGTTGCGAGCACTCGAGCAACCTGGGCGGGCGGCAGACCCGCGGAGTGTGCGTGCTTGCTGTACAGCTTCGGATCTTCGAGCAACTGGCGTGACGATGACCGCAGCAACTGATCATCCGCAACGAGGTAGGTTTCGCCCGTTTTGCCCAGCCCGTCGGCCTTCCAGTTTCCCTCATCCGTCATGACCGAGTTCAGGCGCGCGGTCGGCAACTGCACCGCGAGAGCACCGAGCACGGTGCCGTTCGATACGACGGGGGCAACCGCCCACCCGGTGGGCGCATCCAGTTCGGGGGCGAACCGCTCGTAGTCGCTGAGGCTCACGGAGTCGGGCAGATTGCTGTCCATGGCGCTCGACCATGCCCTAGCCAGTTCGGACTGCGCGTAGGGTCCGCCCGTGAGACTCGCACCGAGATCGACGCCCTTCTTCGCCGAATAGACGATGTCGCCCGCCGAGTTGATGAGTATGGCATCGCCATAACCCTCGAGCGTTGTCATCCTGCGGAAGTAGTCCTGGTACCGAGCGTTCGCCGCAGTCCAGTCGCTTCCGTCGCCTGCATCCGCCGCCGCGAGGGCCGCTGCGGGGCTGGCAAATGTGACGGTGTAGTTGGCTTGCAGGTAACGGGCAGCCGGGTTGCCCGGCACAAAAGTAGAGGGATCCACAATCGAGCCGGTCGCCCGGGCGAGGCGCGGGGCAAACTGGTCCGTGAAGTAGGCGGTCAGCGCGGCGGACTGAGCGTCGGTGACCTTCGATTTGCCGAGAGTGGTGAAACCGTCACTGAACGCTTGCATCGCGCCGACCACGCTGTCGCCGTGCGCGCTCAGCACGAGCGAGTGTTCCATCGTCGTGAACAGGGTATGCACCTGATCGATCCGGGAGTCGCGAACCTGAGTCAGGTTGTGCTCTGCCTGCGCGGTGAGCAGGTCGCTGCCGTTCCGATAACCGATCGCGGCAACGATGAGCGCGCCAACAATGCTGACTACGAGCAGCATGATCAGGATGGACGAGCGGATGCTCAGCCCGCTGCGCCTGGTCGGCGGCTTCCCGTCCGGGATCGACGGCGCCATCTGCGGTGACACGATGTTTCCGTCGGACAACGGACACTCCTCGGGGGTAACTGGATGGCTGAGCCGAGCCTACCGAGTCGGAGGTCAAACGCGACAGAATCTACTGGGCGCTCAGGGTCCCGGCCTGCTCGGCGAACAAACGCGAGTATTCGCCGCCGGCAGCGAGTAGCGAGCTGTGCGTACCGGTCTCGACGATCTCGCCGGCCTGCACAACGAAGATGACGTCGGCCGCAATGACGGTCGAGAGCCGGTGCGCGATCGCGATTGTTGTGCGGCCACGGGCCGCCTCATCCAACGCGGACTGCACGATGCGTTCCGAAATGGTATCGAGAGCGCTGGTCGCCTCATCGAGGATGAGCACGGGTGGATCCTTTAGCAGAACTCGTGCAATCGCGACGCGCTGCTTCTCGCCACCGCTGAGCCGGTAGCCTCGCTCACCGACGACCGTGTCGTAGCCGAGCGGGAAGCTGACGATGGTGTCGTGGATGTTGGCGGCCCGAGCAGCAGTAATGAGCTCATCGTCCGTCGCATCCGGCTTCGCGTAGCGGAGATTCTCGGCAATGGTCGCATGAAAGAGGTACGTCTCCTGGCTGACAATGCCGATGTTGCGCACGAGGCTGTCCTGCTGCAGTTCGCGCACGTCGTCGCCCGCGAAGAGCACGCGGCCGCCTTCGACATCGTGGAACCGCGGAATCAGGTAGGACACGGTCGTTTTGCCCGCTCCCGACGGCCCGACGAACGCCGCGTACTGCCCAGGTTTGATCGCAAACGAAACCGAACTGAGCGTCGGCCGAGTCTCATCCCCGGCATCCGGATACCGAAATACAACAGCCTCGAAAGCGATGCTTCCCACTTTCGCAGGATTCACCACCCGGGCGTTCGAGCGGTCAACGATCGCCGGGTGCAGGTCGAGATAGTCGAAGATGCGGGCAAACAGTGCCTGCGAGGTCTGCAGGTCGAGCGCGACGCGCAACAAACCCATAAGAGGGAACGTCACGCGCGCCTGCACCGTGGTGAACGCAACGACGGTGCCAGCAGTTACGGGCACATTGTGAGTGATGAGCCACGCGGCCACCAGGTAGATCACGGCAGGAATGATCGACAGGAAGATACCAACCATGGCGAAGAACCACTGACCGCTCATCTGCTGCCGAACCTGCAGGGCGATCTGGTTCTTGTTTTCGGCCTCGTAGCGGGCGATCTCGGCGGGCTGCTGGTTGAAGCTCTTGGCGAGCAGGATGCCGCTGACGCTCAGAGCCTCTTGCGTGATCGCGCTCATGTCGCTGAGCGACTCCTGGGTCTTAGTGGCGATGCGCGCCCGCACCTGCCCGACCCGACGCTGGGCGAAAACGAGAACCGGCAGCAGGATGACCGCAACGATTGTCATCTGCCAGCTCAGGATGATCATCGAGACCAGCGCGGCGATGACCGTGACCGTATTGCCGATCACACTCGAGATGGTGTTGTTGAGCACTCCGGCGACGCCGCCGACGTCGTTTTGCAGCCGGGACTGGATGACACCGGTCTTCGTTTTGGTGAAGAACGCGAGCTCCATGCGTTGGAGATGGGCGAACAGCCGGATGCGCAGTGCGCCCATCACGGAGTTACCGACGGTTGCCGTGAGATAGGTCTGCCAGACTCCCAGTCCGGCCGACAGCATCCAGAGCCCGACCATGATCGATACGAGCGTCACGAGCACGGGAACATTCAGCTCGCCATGCTTCGGGAAGAGCCCGACATCGAACAGTTGGCGGGTGAGCAGCGGGGGCGCGACGCTCAGTGCCGCACTGACCAGCACGAGCGCGATCGTTACCGACAGAGCGGCACGGTACGGACGGAAGAGTTCGCCAATCCGTCGCAACAGGTGCTCGACCTTCGGAGCCGTCGCGTTCAGATCGCGTTGCGATTGCGCATCTTTCGAACCCAGTCGCGTTCGGACACCACGACTGCCACCATGCATACTCACCGAATTACCCTAAGCGCTAGAGCCGACAGGTGAGAGCGGCGGTCAATGCAGCTAGTGCCTGGCAGCTAGTGCTTGGGCCAGGACCCGTCGATAGTGGAGAGCACCTTCGTTGTCGGCGTGCCGTTGATCCAGTCGACCATCCCCGAGAGGAACGTGCCCTCACCGACAACGGATGGCATGAGGTCACTGGCACTGAAACGAATGGTCGCGTTCGGATCCTGCAGGAGCGAGACCGATGAGGTCAGCAACAGATCGGGCGAGTCCGATGGGATGATCTCCTTGGCTGGGCTAATCGCGCCGCCCAGAGTCATCCGGCTCTTGGCCCAATCAAAACCGGCGAGGTAGTTCTGCACCTTGACCGTGTCAGCGTCATTCGAGAACGCCGCGACGAAGTCTCCGCTCACCGTAAAGGGCGTCGGTCCAGCCTTGCTCGGCGGAAGCATGAATGCCCAGATGTCGGCCTGCGGGCCAATGGCGAGGTTGCCGCCGCTTGTGGACTGCAGGTCATTCATGAAAGACGACGACTCGAGCGTCATGACACACTTGCCGTCCTCCAGCGCCTGCGCGACTTGAACTGTTGTCGTGGTGTTGATGGACGACACACCGCCAAAGCCCGCGTTGACATATGGGGCGTTTTGCAGGAGGTCTCCGGCCTGGGAAAAGGCGTTCTGGATGGCCGGGTCGCTGAATGGAATCTTGTGCGAGACCCAATTGTCGTAGACCGCGGCTCCGTTTTCACGAAGCACGATGTCGTTGATCCAGTTCTCACCGGCTGCGCCGGTCGAGGAGTCGGAGGCGAAACCTTCGCACCATGGCGGCCCGCCAAGGTTGATCTGAAGCCGACCGGTAAGCGTCAGCAGTTCATCCCAGGTGGTGGGAATCGTAATGTGAAGCTTCTCGAACGCTTTGGGCGAGTAGTAGACCCAGCCGTTGAGTTTCGCGAGGA
>JADGOT010000240.1 GCA_017882805.1 Glaciihabitans sp.
CGATGGGGAGGAAGCAGACCGCTTGGGCCGTCGTGCCCCGAAGACGATCGCCGTGCCGTCCGCGACTCTCTCCGAGTTGCTCGATGAGGCTGGCGAGAAGTCAATCGACTTCATGTCGGTTGACGTGGAGGGCGCAGAGTTGGCAGTGCTTTCAGGCCTCGACCTGAGCAGGCACACACCGGGTTACTTGCTCGTCGAGACAAAACACCCAGACCAAGTGGCCGAACTGCTTGGCACTCACATGGAGTTCGTCGAGCTACTAAGCGAGCATGACTTCCTGTACCGCCGACGGGTTGCCGTAACGAAGTAGCGTGCCGGATTCGCAAAGCTGGCCGGAATAGAATCGGTCACAATCGGATTAATCAGACCATTGGCGGAGTTGACATGACGAGCAACGGAGTACGAATCGGCGTCGTTGGCGCCACCGGCCAGGTCGGCGCGGTAGTTCGTCAGCTGCTGCATGAGCGCGACTTCCCCGTCGCCGAGATCCGCTACTTCGCCTCCGCCCGGAGTGCGGGCACAACTCTGCCGTGGAAGTCCGAACAGATCGTCGTCGAGGATGCCGAGACAGCCGATCCGACCGGACTCGACGTCGCGATTTTCTCGGCGGGCGCATCCATGTCGAAGGTGCAGGCACCGCGGTTCGCAGCCGCCGGGGTTCTCGTGATCGACAACTCGTCGGCCTGGCGCATGGACCCGGATGTCCCGCTCATCGTCAGCGAGGTGAACGCGCACGCGCTCGACGAGGTCCGCAAGGGAATCGTTGCGAACCCCAACTGCACCACCATGGCGGCGATGCCCGTTCTCAAGGTGTTGGCGGACGAGGCAGGACTCAGGCGCCTGATCGTATCGACCTACCAGGCAGTCTCTGGCGCGGGTCTCGCAGGCAGCGAGGAGTTGCTCGAGCAGGCTCGAGCGGCCGTCGCTCAAGACACCATCGAGCTGGTTCACGACGGGTCATCCGTCGACTTCCCGGTCGCAACCAAGTTCCCCGCGACCATCGCGTTCGACGTGATCCCGCAGGCGGGCAACTTCGTCGACGACGGCCTGGGCGAAACCGACGAGGAGAAGAAGCTGCGCAATGAGAGTCGCAAGATTCTCGAACTGCCCGACCTGTTGGTGAGCGGCACCTGCGTTCGCGTGCCGGTCTTCACTGGCCACTCGCTCTCGATCAACGCCGAATTCGCCTCGCCGCTCGCGGTTGAGCGGGCAAAGGAGCTTTTGGCAGGCGCTCCGGGCGTCGTGCTGATGGATGTGCCAACCCCACTCTTCGCTGCGGGAAAAGATCCGTCGTATGTCGGACGCATCCGTCAGGACGAGGGCGTGCCAGACAACCGCGGGCTCGCGCTGTTTATCAGCAACGACAACCTCCGCAAGGGCGCGGCACTCAACGCAGTGCAGATCGCCGAGCTCGTTGCCGCCAAGCTGGTCCCCGCCGCCTAGTCGGCCCGCTTGTGCCCCCGCTGGTAACGTTTGCCCCCGGTCGAACGGGCGCAGAAGTTCCCTGTCGGGGCAAACACTCAGGGTTTAGGGCTTCCGCTAAGGGGATCGGTGTCGAATAGGTGTCATGAGTGATTCCCGCGTCGCCTTCTACGGCGACTCATACACCCTGGGAGCTGGGGCATCCAGCCCAGCCGCCAGGTGGTCGACGATCATCTGCGCTGCGCGTGGATGGCGGGAATTCAACCCGAGTGTCAACGGGCTCGGCTTCGTTCGCAACCGCAAGAACTTCGGCGACGGCGACCTACCGAGCCAGATCATCGCGTCCAACCCCGACATCGTATTCGTCACAATGGGGCTCAACGACAACTTCGGCTTCGCGACCGATGCCGACCGTATCCGGATCCAGATCTCCACCGACCTCGAGTATCTTCGGCTCGCACTTCCGATGGCGCGTTTCATTGTCACCGAACCGTTTTGGTACACGGATGAACGGCTCGACTCCCTCAGCGTGATCACCGGATGGGTGAAGGCGGCGTCCGAGTTCATCGACGCCGACTACATCGTTGGTGCATCCCATTGGCTTGAGCACCATCCGGAATGGATGGCCGAGGACGGCCTTCACCCGAATGACGCTGGCTACGCGCACATGGCGAAGCAGATGGATGGCGCGCTCACGACTCTGCAATTGCCTGCCTCGTCTCAGAGCGCTCAGTCGAGGGGCACGCAGGCAGAGTCGATAAACTGAGTTACGTGAACAAACCCATCGACGTTGCCCTCATCGGTGGCGGGATCATGAGTGCCACCCTCGGGACCCTGCTCAAACAGCTCGAACCGACCTGGAACATCCAAATCTTTGAGCGCCTCTCGCAGGTCGCTCTCGAGAGTTCGAACCCGTGGAACAACGCCGGTACCGGCCACTCCGCGCTGTGCGAGCTCAACTACACGCCCGAGGGAGAAGACGGGTCGATCGACATCTCTGGTGCCGTCAAGGTGAACGAACAGTTTCAGGTCTCCCGCCAGTTCTGGGCACACCTGCTGGATGTCGGAGCCCTGCCAGATCCGTCCGCGTTCATCAACTCGACGCCGCACATGAGTTTCGTCTGGGGCGAGGACAACGTCGAGTACCTGCGCAAGCGGTACGAGGCGCTGAAGGATCACCCGCTGTTCGCGGGGATGGAGTTCAGCACCGAGGCATCCGTCATTCGCAGTTGGGCCCCGTTGCTCATTCCAGGTCGCCGCAAGGATCAGCCGATTGCGGCAACGCACATTGCGGCGGGTACCGACGTCGACTTTGGGGCGCTCACGCGACTTCTTCTGAACTACCTCACGACCAATGGCGCAGACCTTGTTCTCGAGGAGTCGGTCACGAACCTGAAGCGCAAGAACGGTCTCTGGCGCATCAGTACTCGCCACACGATTGGCAATGCCCCGGAGGTCTACGACGCAAAGTTCGTGTTTGTCGGCGCCGGCGGATACGCGCTCAACCTCTTGCAGAAGTCGGGCATCAAGGAGATCCGCGGCTTCGGTGGCTTCCCCGTTAGCGGTGAGTTCCTGCGCACCGACAACCAGGATCTGGTCAGGAAGCATCAGGCCAAGGTCTATGGCAAGGCGTCGGTCGGCGCCCCGCCCATGTCGGTACCGCACCTCGACACGCGGGTCGTGGATGGCCACGCGAGCCTCATGTTTGGGCCATATGCGGGCTTCAGCCCCAAGTTTCTCAAGAGCGGATCGGTGTTCGACCTGATCAAGTCGATCCGCCCGCACAACCTGATTCCGATGATCGCCGCCGGCGCGCAGAACCTCAGCCTGGTGCGCTACCTGCTGAGCCAGCTCATTGCGTTGCCGTCGACCAAGTTCGATGCTCTGCTGGAGTTCTTCCCGGACGGCGAGCCCGGCGACTGGTACAAGATCACGGCAGGTCAGCGCGTGCAGGTCATTAAGAAGGACGCCAAAAAGGGCGGCGTTCTTCAGTTCGGCACCGAGGTCGTTGCGGCAGCGGATGGCAGCATCGCCGGATTGCTGGGCGCATCGCCCGGCGCATCAACGGCAGTGCCGATCATGCTCGGCCTGGTCGAGAAGTGCTTCCCCGAGCGAATAGATGCATGGCGCCCCATGCTGGTTGAAATGGTGCCGAGCTACGGCAAGCAACTCTCGGACAGCGCGACTTTTGCGAAGAAGACGATGGCGGAGACCGCCAAGGAGCTCCAGATCGCCAAATAGATCGGGTCGAGTGCGTCGAGACCTTGACTGACATTCGAATGTATGTTCGAATGTCGGGATGCGGTGGCAAGGCCAGGAACTCAATGTCGACCAGGCAGAAACCCTGCCCGGCCTCGCTCGGCTCAGCAATCTGGTGCGTTCGGTTCAGACGCCGGAGTTCGCCGGGATCACCTTTCACGAGGTACTCGCCAAGTCGGCCCTGAATCACGTGCCAGGCCAGAGCGCATTGCCGTTCGGCTGGACTATCAACCCGTACCGCGGCTGCAGCCATGCGTGCGTGTACTGCTTTGCACGCAATACGCACACCTATCTCGAGCTGGATGCCGGCAAGGACTTCGACAACCAGATCATCGTCAAGGTCAACGTCGCCGAGGTTCTGGGGCGTGAGTTGGCGAAGCCGAGCTGGGCGCGGCATCCGGTGGCACTCGGCACGAACACCGATCCTTACCAGCGCGCAGAGGGTCGATACCAGCTGATGCCGGGCATCATCGAGGCGCTGAGCAACAGCGGCACCCCATTCAGCATCCTGACGAAGGGGAGCCTGATCCGCCGGGATCTACCGTTGCTCGCGGCCGCTAACGAGAAGGTCCCGATCGACCTCGCTATGTCCATTGCGGTGTACGACGACGAGTTGCAGCAATCGGTGGAACCGGGTACTCCGAGCACGGCCGCCCGTCTCGCCACCGTGACGGCGGCACGCGAGGCGGGTCTCCCCGTCACGGTGTTCCTAATGCCGATCCTGCCCTACCTCACCGATACCCGAGCACATCTGGATGCGGCGCTCGAGCGAGTCGCGGCCGCGGGGGCGTCCGCCGTCATGCATACGGCACTTCACCTTCGACCCGGCACCAAACAGTGGTTCATGCAGTGGCTCGGAGCCGAGCATCCGGAGCTTGTCGGTCGTTACGAAGCGATGTACAAGTTCAGCGCGTACGCACCGAAGGAGTATCGCAAGTGGCTGGCCGACAAGTTTCGGCCGTTGGCGCGCAGGCACGGGCTTGGACGTGGCGAAACCGATCTGGCGACGGGTGGTGTGCGCTCCCGTGCACTGCGCCCCGCGGCTGCCCAAGACGCAGAACCGACTCTGTTCTAGCCCCGAGAAATTGCGGCGCAACGCGCCCACAAGACGGGGTACTAGACCTTTCAGTGCAGTGCGATACTGCGGGTAGCGAGATCGTTCGCACCTAAGGAGAGCCCGTGTCGCAAGGCCAATCACAGCACGTTGGCCTGTTGGCAGTGAATCGCGCGTTCAGTAGATTCGCCCACGTCACCGGATACGTGTGCCTTGCGGGAGGGCTCTGCGAGATCGCCGACTACCAGACCGCTGCGCCGACCGCGCTAATCTGGCCCGTGTTACTGCCGCTCGGAGTGACGCTGGCGCTCCTGGTATTTCTCGATCGCTGGCGAACGACGTTCTACTCGATACTCTTTTTGGCCGTCGGAGGAGTGAGTCAGTACTGGGTATCCTTTTCGCTGCTCACCGCTTTCCCCTCGGTTCGCTCGAGTCACACACTTGTACTGTCACTCGTCGCGGTGTCGCTTGTTCTCGTCTGCGGCCCCGGCTTCGTGCCCACTTCAACAATCATCTGGGGAGTCCTCGGCTATGCGGTAGGGCTAGCCGCATCCCTCTCCGCAATGCTGGTGACCAGAGCGCCGTTTTCGCTCGATGTGATTCCACTCGTCGTCGTCGTTGGACTAGTGCTAGTCGAATCGACTGACGCGATTACCCGCAGCCGGCGAATAGCCGTGCGACCCGAACTCGACCGCGCGGTGCTCGACGACGAGCTCTCGGTATTGCGGTATCGCACCGAGGTGCGCGCCGCCGCACTCATGCACGACACCGTGCTTGGCCACCTCTCAGCGATCGCGGCAACCGTGGATGGCGCCCTCCCGACGCGCCTCACCGCCGAAATGCAGAGAGATCTCGCGGTACTGATCGGCGAGGACTGGCTTGAAGAGCCCGCTCCCTCAACCGATGATCCGGGCACCGACTGGCGCCGCAGCGCGCTGATGACCGCCGTGAAGGAGGCGCGCGGCCTTTCGCTGACGGTGGATGTCACGGGCGACCCCGGCGCGATTGGCCGGCTGACCACTGAGCGTGATCAGGCGGTGGGCCTCGCCGTGAAGCAGTGCCTCATAAACGTGCTTCGTCACGCGCAGGTTGAGCGCGCGGAAGTCGTCATCATCGGCTCGGAAGCTGATGTCTCCGTCATGGTGATCGACGCGGGCCGGGGTTTCTCAGAGGAGTTGATCGCCTCAGATCGACTGGGGCTTCGACAGTCGGTTCGTCGTCGAATCGAAAGTGTCGGCGGCGAAGTAACGCTGTGGTCCACTCCGGGACGAGGCACCTCGATTCTCATTCGGGTACCGGCAAGCGCGATCCGTGGGAAGCACGGATGACTGGCGCCGGACTTTCGTACCAACAGCTGGACCCGGCTGGCAGCTATGGTTCACGGCCGATAACGCTCGTGATCTCGATGGGAATCGTTGCGCTCGCGGCGGGAGCCACCGCACTCACGTGGCCGGCGGTCTCGGATCCGCTGACCGCATTTCTCGCGATCTTCGCCACGTCGATCGCTGTTCTCGGAGTTACATTCTGGTCGAGCCCACTCCGAGCGCCGTTTCGGTCGTCAGGATTCCTGGTAGTGACGATCAGCGCCGGAGTCAGCCTCGTGTTGTGTGCCCTGTCGACCTGGACGACATCAGTCGACCTCGATGACCAGTGGGCCCCGATAACGGTCGGCCTGATCCTTGTTCAACTGAGCTCATATCGCCCCGCGCGCGAGCTGATCGGTGCAACGATTCTCGGCGGCTTGCTTGCGGGCTTCGTGTCGGTGCTTCATCCAACATTCGGCGGCTTTGAGCTCCCGCCACTGGTCAGAGTGCTGGACGCGGCCCTGCCGCTCGTTGCCCTTGGGGCTGGTGCGACAGCCTACTCGGCCGTTTTGGTGCGTTCGCTGGGGCAGTGGTTCGCGCGGGCTGGAGTCACCGAGCGGGGCGTGAGCACGGCGATGAAGGAGCGCATTGTGCGCTCGGTACACGACGACCGGGTGAGCATTCTCAACAACACCGTGGTGCCATTCTTTGCCGAAATTCTTGAACGAAATGCGGTGGGTGAGGAAGATCGGCTGCGATCCCAATCGATTGCGAACAAGATCCGGTCGGCCATGGTCGCTGACGTTGATCGCAGTTGGCTGGATTCGGTTATGGATCAGCTGGCAGTCGAGCGCGGTGATTCAACCGTTCCGGGCTCCGAGGTGGTTCAGGACCCGCACCGCGCCGCGTCCGACATGACGACCGAGCAACGAATTGTCGTCCGCGCGGTCATTCTCGCGCTCGTCGATCATCCGGGTTTCGATTCAGACGGATTTGCCATCATGATCGTGCGGAAGGGATCCGCCGCCGCGGTGACGCTGACCGCAAAACTGGATGACGACGAATCGATCACGCGATCGGGACTCGCGCCGTATCTGGCCGTGTTACGAATCGCGTTTGGTGACCTTCACGTCACGTTCCAACGTCCGGCGCTGACACTAAAGTTCTCCTATGGGTCCTAGCGATGTCGCGAGTGTTGCGTCGACGGTGACCGGCGCGGCCGTGCCGCGGGTACGGCTCGCGCTGCTTGACGACCACGAGGTACTACTCGACAGCCTTGGTAGCTGGATCGAAGCCAATGCCCCCGATTTCGACCTGGTTCTGAGCGCAACCACCTGGTTGCAGCTCGTGCACAGCGACAATTTCCCGACCGATCTGGTTTTCATTGACTTCCAGCTAAAAGAGCCGGTATCGATAGAAGCGCGAGTCCGAACGTGTCGGGCGGCCGGGGCCAAGGTCATCGTCCTCTCGAGTCTCGACTCTCAAGAATCGCGCGATCGTGCGATCGCCGCGGGCGCCGCAGCCTTTCTCACCAAGTCGCAGTCGATGAGTGAGGTCATGGATACCGCGCGGCAGGTCATGGGAGTCGAACGCAACGCGAGCATCCCACTCGATCGCAATGCTTCGCAGGACGGCGACTTCACGCGATCGCGCCCCAAGCTGAGTGCGGGGGAACTGGATGCACTGAAGCTCTATGTCGCCGGCTACAGCACCGAGGAAGTCGCCGCGCAACTCAATGTGCGCTACGAGACGGCGAAGACCTACCTCAGGCGTGTGCGCGAGAAATATGCGAAAGTGAATCGACCGGCCGGAAAGAAGGCCGATCTCATTCGGCGCGCGGCAGAAGATGGGTACCTTCACTAGTGTCAAAGCTTTATTTCCGTCACGGAGCGATGAACAGCGGCAAGAGCACTGCGCTCCTGCAGGCGGCGTTCAACTATGAAGAGCGCGGTCAGCAAGTTCTGGTCGCAAAGCCGCAGATCGACACCAAGGGGGAGTCGTTCATCGTGTCCCGCCTCGGCGTGAGTCGGCCGGTCGACTTCACGGTCGCGCCGGCAGAGGACATCTACCGTGCCTTCACCGCACAGCGCGAGCGCGTCCTGCGGGAGTTTGGTGTTGACGTCAGTTGTCTGCTGGTCGACGAGGCCCAGTTTCTCAGCGAGGGGCAGGTGGATGACTTGCTGCGCATCGCGATTCAGGAGGATGTGCCGGTGCTGGCCTATGGCATCCGCACCGACTTCCAAACCGTCGCTTTCCCTGGCAGTCGTCGGCTCCTGGAGATCGCGCATTCGCTCGAGGAACTGAAGACGATCTGTCGTTGCGGGCGCAAGGCGATGTTCAATGCGCGACTAGTCGACGGCGTCTTCGTGTTCGACGGCGATCAGGTCGCTATCGATCAGGGCCACGTGACGTACCAGTCGCTGTGCGGCGCCTGCTACCTCGACGAGAGCGGCGGCATCCTGAACAATGGCTGGCGCCCCAAGGTCGACTTCAGCTACACCGGCGGGCCAGACCCCGACTTCAGCTAGCTCCCGTGCTGGTTACGCGAGCGGGTTCGGAAGAAGAAGCTCGGTGTTGCGATCGAGCGGTGTGCCGTCGTGCCTCGCCAAGTAGTGCAGGTCGTTGAAGGAGAATTCCCTGTACAGGGACCCGAGGGCGGCCTGACTCTGATCCGAGTATGACGCTTGGTAAGGCGCCGCAGACTCGATGAGCGTGGTGAAGATCGACAGCGTGCCATCCCGGTTGTCACAGATGTCGAGGATGCGCGCCTGCTGCGGAAACTCGATGTGGGATGCGGTGTTGATCTCCCAGAAGCTTCGCAACGGTGTTGGGCCAACGCGTGCCGTGATCGCGTTCGAGTGGGTGTGACCGTTTACCCAGGCCAGCACGTTGGGATAGCGCTGGACGAGTTCGACGATCTCTGCTCCGAGGTGGCGCACTTCAGTCGGGTCTTCCGGATCCGGCTCGGTGTTATCCATGGTGTTGGTCGTGTGGTGGCTGAACAGCACGAAGTAGGAATCGTTGACTACGTGCTTAACCGCGTCTCCCGCCGCGTCAAAATACGTGCTCGACCCGGCCCTGAGCGTCTCGTCGAGCCAGCGCAGCTGCTTGGTGCCGATCGATCCGCGTACGAACCCACCCCGGTTGGTTGAGTCGAGGGAGATGCCGGTCACTCCGGGCGCGATCTCGAAAGAGTAGTACGCGACCCCCGTGTCGACCGACCCCTCGCTGAAACCGTGACCCACCGGCCCCGGACCGGTGGCGTCGGCGTCCAGGTGCGCCTTCATGAACTCTCCAGGGGTGAACGGCGCGCGACGCTCATCCGCAGTCACTTGCCATCGCTGGTTCGGCTTCGCGTTCCAGTCGAGGGAGACCGGGCGAGTGCCGAGAAAGGCCGACGTCAGTTCGAGGTTTGCACGGTCCGAATCAAATCCGATGAACTTGGTGCCGCCGGTGTAGAGCTCCTCGAGCGCTCGATAGTTAGCTGGCAGAATGCCGTTGATCGAGTCGTCATGATTACCGAACACGGAGTACCACGGCGTGCGAAGCCCCGCGCTCGTGTGGGGTCGCGTCGCCTGCTCAAAGTATCGTTCGATGTCGGGAAACCCGGCTCGCTTGTAGCGATCTCGCACGGCGAGTTCCGGGTTGTAGAAGCTCGCCTTTCCGCTGGTCTGCACGCCCTCCCAAGTCGAAGCATCGCCGCTGTTCGCGGTGATCGTGCCCCCGTTCATCACGGTGAGGAACCAGTCGAGCTCGAGCGTCTCGCCGTTATCGGTGTTGTCTCCGGTTGAAACCACGCAGTCGAACGGACGACCGCTGAAGGGTCCGGACCCGAGTTGATTGATGCGCTTCACGAGTTGCGCCGCCGCCTGGGTGCCGAGTGCCTCGTGGGGGCGAAACGCGACCGGATCGATATCGATCAGGTACTCGAATCGCATCGGGGACTGCGCGTCCATGATGTGGAGATCGGTGACTTGCACGACCGATGCGAGCGGGACTCGCGTGGTGTCACGACGCGAGTCGCTCTGGGCGAGGTCCGCTCGAACCTGCAACGGAAATCCGGGCCCGCCAGTGAGTCGGCGATACCCACTCAGCCCCGCCGGCGTTGCCGCACGCTCGAGTGTGGTTCCTGCGGTCGACATCGCTCGCGACGCCGTAGTGGCCAGAGCCCGATCCGTCGCCTGTGCCGTCGCTTCACCCCCGAGGGCGATAAGTGCGAGTCCACCCGCACCGGCGAGCAGTAGAGAACGTCGAGTGACCTGTGCCACGCGAGAAACGATCCCGTTCCCAGTTGGACGCTCGGTGAACTGTGCCCACGTGTCGCGTAAACATCAGCCGACCGGATGCATCGCCGTAGCGGAAACCGTTCCATTGCTCTTCAGGAGGAGTTGCTCGCCCGTCGTTTTTGAGAAATCCAACATGTTCTGCAGGGAGCCGGCCCGGGCGTCGAAGGATCCGTCGCCGAGTCGGCCAGTCTTCCAGTTGTCCTCGATGAACGCGAGAATCGAAGCCTGCTCGGTCGGTGTGTGATCCACGAAATTGGTCTTCGCATACGGCGAAATCACGAGCAGCGGTAGCCGGGGTCCCGGCCCGCAGCGATCGGCGTATCCACCGCTCACGCCGATCGTGGGATTCGCGGCCGCCGAAACGCACATCGGTTGGTCGCCAACGAGCGAGTTGGCCACGTGCTGGTCGTTGGAGCCATTGAGGACCGGCGAACTTTTCTGGTCGTACCAACCGTCCGAGTCGTCATACGCAATCACGATTGCTGTCGAGCCCCAGTACTTCGAGTTCTCGATGGCGTTGATCTCGCTGACCAGAAAGTGTTGCTCGTCGAGCGGGTCCGAGTTGGCCGCATGCCCGTTCTGGTACGCGGCGGGCTTCAGGAAGCTGACGGAGGGGAGAACGCCATCCGTGAGCGCGGTGGCGAACTGGGAAAGGTCATAGTTGTGGTTCGCCTGGTCAGTTTCACCAATCGCAGACGGTGAGCTCGGCGGGAGGTGATGCGGGTTGGCTGTGGACTTGTAATACGAGAACGGGTTGTGATGCGGAACGTAGTCCTTAGAACTGACCTGATCGACGTTGTCGTGGCGAGAGTCACATTTGGCGATCGTTCCACCGGATGCGCTGTACGGCGCGGTCGGCGTGAAGCCGCCCTGGAACCAGCCCCACGTCACGGATTGCGCGTTCAGGAGATTGCCAATATTCTTCCCCGCCATCGCGCCGAGTGGCAGGGGGGACGTGTGGTTATTTCCGGAACAGTCGTCGAATGCGGGGTCGATGTCTCCGGTGACGGTCCCCACGTGGGCGGCGTTCGTGGAAGAGACGAACGGCGATTGTGCCAGCACGGAGCCGCCCCGCGGATCGACGGCCGACATACCGTGGGTCTGGCCGGCCACGAGATTTAGGGCACCCGGCGTCGAGGGACCAAAGGTGGACCCGAACGAATTGTCACTCATGGCGTAGTGCTGTGCGTATGTCCACAGCGCCGTCGTGGTGTTGCCGTCGTAGTAGCCCATGGTGAGTCCGGTGGTTGAGAATGCTCCGCCGATTCCGCATGTGTCACCGGAGGTGAACTGCACGGCCTTGTCATTCTTGCCGTCGTCCGCCGCCTGCTGCTCTGGGCCATAGCTGTGATCCTGATCGCATGTGACCGCCTGCGACGGCCCCAGCCGGATCGGGTTGAACTCGTTGGGGTTCTTCGTCAGCAGATCGTCCTGCAGCAGGTTTGTTGGCGTGGGTGTGCCGGGTTTGGCGGTGAACTTCACTCCGTCGGTGTTGGCCGCGAGGGGATACGTGCCGAAGTAGTGGTCGAACGACACGTTCTCGTCGTAGATCACGACAAGGTGTTTGATGGGCGTCGCCGTCAATGGCTCGACGCGCGGCCGTAACGTCGTCGGTGCTGAGCTCGGTGCGGACCCCGTCGAGCAGGCGCACAGTAGCGAAAGTATTCCCGCCGCTACCGCGATCGCGGGAATCGATCGACGTCGTATGTGCACCACCGAAATACTAGGCAATTCACGACGGCTTTCGAATCCGAATGCGCCAAAGTTCACTCGGGATTCATCTTGTCCCTAGCCTTAACCAATGGAACACAGTGAACTGCAGCGTCGCTTTGCCGCCCTCACGACTGCCCACATCGCCGACGGGTGTATTCGTGCGGGCGTCGACGTTCGATGCGCACCCGCCGGAATTCAGGCACGGGAGCCCGGCGCAACCCTGGTCGGCCGCGCACTCCCCGCCCGACATGTTGGCAGCGTTGATGTCTTCCTGGAGGCGTTCGGCGCGGCTCGGGCCGGCGATGTTCTTGTGGTCGACAACGGAGGTCGCGTGGATGAAAGCTGCGTCGGTGATCTCGTGACCCTCGAAGCGGTAGACGCAGGGGTCTCAGGCATCCTGATTTGGGGTCTGAATCGCGACACTGTAGACATTCGGGCGATTGGAACTCCCGTGTTCAGCCTCGGCACCATCCCCACCGGCCCGCTCCACAGCACCGAGCGCCCCGCGGATGCGTTAACTGCGGCGACGATTGGTGAGTGGAAGATCAGCACCGACGACATCGTGTTCGGCGATGCGGACGGCGCACTTTTCGTCCCCGCCGATCGCGTTGACGCCGTCCTCGGATTTGCCGAGACTATTCGCGACACGGAGCGAGCCCAGGCTGTGAAGATCGAGGCAGGCACGTCGCTGCGCGACCAGGTTCGATTCTCCGACTACCTCAGCGCGCGAGAAGCCAATCCCCGGCTGACCTTCCGCGATCACCTGAAATCGGTCGGCGGCGCGATCGAGGTGTAATTCACCTCCCTTGTCGGGATAAACGCGTGTGTATCGCGACTCCCGATACCAGCACGGTGTTGGGTTGTCGTGGTCGGCTTAGAGCAGTCGGCCCTCATGTACGAGGGCCTCCACAGTGGATTGTCGGGTCGCCGCGATCTGCTTGGTAACCAGAGCGTCGTGCTCGATCGGCTGGATGACCGCTCGGATCGTTGATGCAAGAACCGCCTGACCGGAGGCATTCGGATGAACGTCGTCACTTTGCATTAGTTCGGGATGCCCTGCCATCGGTTGCCCGATATCGACGTAGGTGCCGCCGACCTGTGTGACCGCGCGTTGAACCTGGCTATTGATTTGCTCAAGTTGGGCCGGTGGATCGGTATATCCCCACAGCGTGCTGAGGCCGACGATCTGCGCGGACGGGAAGTCTGCTCGAATCGTTTGCAACTCAGAAATTGTTGATGCGAGTAGCTCGGAATTGTCCAGGCCGAAGTCGTTGCTACTTCCCTCAAAAATGACAATGTCCGGATCGAGAGTCGCCTCCGAGCTAATCACCGCGGAGAAATTCTCGCCGCAGTCATTCGCGCTTCCCACGCGAAGCACGCCGGCCCCGTCGCAAGCGGTGTTCGTCAACGACCAGCCGTCATCGCCAGCGATCAGCGATGGCCATGCCTGACCAGACGGCACGCCGAATCCTTTCATGATCGAATCTCCTACGGTCAAAACCGCGAGCCGGGGCGAACGGCTTGCGAGAGTCGATTCGGAACCTGTGCGAGCGACAACCGACTGCGCGGCGGTCAGCATGAGGCCCGACATCCCGGAGAAAGCGATGACGATTGAGGAAACCAGCGCTGCCGCGCGATGAGAGCCGATTGGTATTCGGTTCATGGCTTGGGTCCTTCCAGAAGTCGCGGGTTATCGCGTCCGACCAACGACATTTCGCGTTGAGATTGGTCGACGGTATGTCGGGAAGGATCGAACTCTGTGTCATCTTTGTTCGGAGCAGGTAAGAGAATGTCACCGCACCGGCAGGCATGCGAGTGCTTACTTGGCTTCGCAAGTCAGGTATTCGAGCTGCCAGGGGCGGGGGAATGGCTTGCTTGCATTCGAGCCAGTCTCCATTTCCACACAGCCGCTTTCCGTCACGGTGGTGTTGGGTGAACACTCGGTGTGACCCTTGGTCACGTAGTGGCCGCTGATCGCACACCGGTAGGCGGCTTGGCCGCGGCGACCGACGCTTCAGACTCCGAGTAGCTGCGCTGACAGGAGCGTGTGGAGAAACCCTGTGGTGCGCGCGGCCGACCACCCTCGACCTGTCCGGATCGAGTGGTAAAGTTCCGCGCTGAACAACACGACGAGGATGTCGGTTCCTTGCTCCGATGTGAGCCCGGGTCGTAGACCGCCCGGTTTGCCGGCCATGACGCGGACCGATTCTCGATACGACTCGACGCGTCGGTTTTCGCTGACCCTGGCCACCTCTGCTGCGTCGAGGTCGCCGGCGGTACCGTGCAAGGTCGCAACGAGTGGCGCCACCCGATCGAGAATGGCGACGCCGTGGGTGAAGAAGATGTCGAGGGCGGCCTCCGACGTGGGGGCAGCCTGAAAGTCGGCCCACCACGGGTGCAGTGGCAGGAGATCTTTGATCTGCGGGTCCGGTGGCGGCTCGCGCCATCGGTCGAAACCCACGATGGCAGCCCCTAGC
>JADGOT010000241.1 GCA_017882805.1 Glaciihabitans sp.
CTGCACGTGATGGACCTTCCCCCGGGGCACATCGACCTGCGCTACGACGCTCACGTCACCGGCCGTGCGACGCCGGCCGCGGCGCCGGCTGACGAGCTCGAACTGCTCACCTACCGGCGACCGAGCCGGTTCTGCCCGTCGGATCGGCTCGGCGGGTTCGCCAGCGCCGAGCTCGAGCACCTGCCGGAGGGCAGCCGCCGGCTCGACGGACTCGTGGTGTGGGTCGCACGCAGGCTCGCTTACGTCGTCGGCTCAAGCGGGCCGCTCGACACCGCGGTCGAGACCTTGCTCGCAGGCCAGGGCGTGTGCCGCGACTACGCACATCTCGTAGTGGCCATGGCACGGGCTCTCGACATGCCCGCCCGATGCGTGTCGGTCTACGCACCGGGCCTGTCGCCGATGGACTTCCACGCCGTGGCCGAGGTGCACGTCGATGGCCGATGGAACGTGTTCGATGCCACCTACCTCGCGCCGCGCCAGAGCCTGGTGCGCATCGCCACCGGTCGCGACGCTGCCGACACCGCATTCCTGACCACCACCAGAGGCGACGTCGAGCTTGTCGATGTCGTTGTCAGGGCCAGCGTGGACGGCGATCTGCCCCGCGACCCGTTCAGCGAGCCTGTCGCGCTGGCCTGACCCGAGCTACCCCTGCCGAAGGCCGAGCGTGTTCCCATCGGGATCGTGAAACCAGGCGGCACGTGCGGGGCCGAGTTGCGCGATGTGGCCCGTGGTGGCGAGCGGTCCCTCGGTGTAGTCGATGAACTCGACGCCCTTCGCGCCCAAGTCGTCGACCACCGATTCGAGGTCGGTGACCTCGAAATGCGCAAGGGTGTGCTCGGTGGCGACCGGAGGGCGTTTGAAGATCGAGAGTTCGCTGGCGGACCCGCACCGGAAGCGGACAGAGACCGGGTTCTCCCACAGGAACGACAAGCCAATCGTCTCGCCGTAGAACTCCTTCGCTCGCGCGAGGTCCGTGACCGGAACCGTCGCCACGACCATCGTCGCGTTCATCATCGGTGATCTCCCAATGTCGATGTAGCGCTTCGGCACGCACAGACTGTCCTACCGGGTGCCCGCGGTGGCGCAGATGCAGCGTTCGACGCGGCTTGCCTGCGCGTCATGATCCGATACTTGGCATGACAAGTAATAGACTAGAACATTTGGCATGTCAAGTACCTGGCGGCCTTATGCCTGCCGTAACCCCGCCACTACCTCCGGACGCCAGTTGCCGGGCTTGATCGCGCTCGCCTCAGCGCGCGGGGCTCGCATCGCCCCTCAATGCCGAGTCCGCCGGAGTCTGGATTTGGCATTGCGAGCACGGACCGCGGCACCGTAGGCGGTCACGGTGAGATCGCCGATCCGCTGCCAGTCGAACTCGGACAGATCCGGCCGATCGGATCGCTCAGCGCCGGACGCCCGCTGGGCGACACGCAGAGCATCGTCCGGTGTGCCTTCGCACAAGTAGACCCAGTCGGTGCCAACCGCGCGTTGCAGATCACGATTCGCGGCGGAGTCGCTCACTACCACTGGCCTGCCGAACGAAAGTGCGAGGATGGCAACGCCGGAGTTGAGAGCGCTCCGCGCGCGGTAAGGCAGCACCACAACGTCAGCGGCCGCAAAGAGTCGGGGGATCTCATCCGCCTCGACAAGACGCAGCAGCAGCAGGGCTTCGGGCTCGTTGTCGGCTGCGCGACGGATGCTATGAGCTAGCTCCGGAGGGCGGGGCTCGCCGGCAACGACTAGTTGGGGGCGCGGCCTAGGCAGTAGCCTCCAAGACTGCAAGAGAGCGGGGATGTTCTTGTACGCCCGAATCTGGCCGAACACGAGGAACACGGGCCGATCGTCAAGTCCAAGTGCCTGCCTGCTGCCCACAACATCAGAGGCCGCGGCATACGCGTCGCGATAATGGCCATGCGGAGCGACAAACACCGGCACCCGGGCGAGTCGCCGGTAGCGGCCAACGAGGAGGCCAGTAGCACCGTCGCCCATCGAGATAACCAGGTCGACCTGCGACAAGAACAGCCTGAAGAACACGTCCCAAAGCCACGGTCTCACGACATCGTGTGGCTCCAAGTCATGGCCGGTCCAAACGAGAGCCGCACCGCGCTGCCGCGCTAGCCACAGCAGAGACAATGTCTTCACGACATCCGCGACCGAAACCGGCAACCGTTGCCACCGCACCAGAAAGGCGGGCCAATGCACGTGCACGACATCAGGATGATGCAGAAGCGCCTTGCGTGAGTACGGCAAAACCACGATGTCATCCGTCGATACCGCTTCGTAAAGCAGCCTCAGGTACGGATTCCCGTTTAGCGATTGGTTGGGTCCCGGGCTGGCGAGCACCTTCACGGAGCATGGTCCTTCGTTGAAAGAGACGGCGAATTGGCCATGTCATCCTCGAAAGGCTCTTTGGCGACAAGTGGCTGGCCGTCGGCCCGCCACTCGAGCGCAGTTCGGAAGTGGATCGATCTCGCAGAGGGACGCTGCGGGCCAGATCGGACCAAGCGCGCGGCGATGACCACTGCAACACCCAGGCTCCAGGCTGCTCTAGAAAGCTCACGACTTCGTATCGCGCTCAGTACCTGCCGCATGCGACCACGCACCACGTCGACCTGTTGGGCGCGCCAAGTCGCTCCGACTACCCGACGTTGCGCCGGCGAATTGCCGGGTGACCTCCATGTCTTCCGGCGCACTACATCTTGGTAAAAGAGGTTGCTGCGATAGGCCCTCGTGAGACCGGAATCATGGATGCGATACCAGGCAACCTGTCGATCTATGACGGCAAACGGGCCATGCCGGCTCATCCGGATGAAGAGGTCCCAGTCCTCCTGCGTTCGCAGACTCTCGTCGAACCCACCGACCTCGGCGACCACGCGACGGCGAACTAGCACAGTGGCGGGCGGCCACAGTGTGCCGCGCGCAACGAGCGCTGCAAACGTCGTATCTGCATCAAACGGCAAGGGAAGCACTCGAAAACCCTTTACCATGAATCGCTCTTGTTGCTTGCGGCGATGCTCACCGACACGAATCGGCGTGCCGTCAGCATCCATGTACTCAGCCCAACCGCTCAGACCAACCGCATCAGGGCGCTGAGCGAGGGCATCGCACAGAACTTCCAGGGCGGAAGGCACGAGGACGTCGTCACTGTCAACAAAGCACACCAGTTCGCAGGTGTGATCGAGCTCAGCAAGGCCAGTGTTACGCGCCGCGCTGACCCCCCCATTTCGTCTACGTACGAGGCGAAACCGCGGATCTCGCTGAACGAGCGTGTCGGCAATCGCGGCGGTGTCGTCCAGAGAACCGTCATCAACGACCACACACGAGAGGTCGGGACGGCTTTGGGAGCTGATGGATTCGAGTGTTTCGGTGATCCAGTCCGCCGCGTTGTAAGCCGCCACCACTACGCCGACTCGCCCAGTCGCCGATGCTTCGGACTGGACTGGCGCCACCTGGGATCGTTCATTCATCGCGATCACCATTACCGACCCACTGTGGCCTCGGCTCCCCTACACGCCACCGAGCCAGCTCCTTCTGAAGCTCAGACCAGTCGTTCTTCCCATGTAGGTGTAGGAGGGTCATCGCTTGGGCCCACTCTGCGTCGATGTCATACCCGCCACGCGTCACCGGCGACTCGTGCACGATCGTCACGGCGTCCAGAACCCCGATCCGCAAGTCAGCGTAGGTCGCCCACACCGCCTCAACCCCCCACCCCATTCCAAGTTCCTCGGGGAGCGGCACCAACCGTTTCCGGGCGCGCGGGCTGAGAATGATCACTGGGCCTTGGTCAACAAATCGCGTGAGGCGGGCATTGCTTCGCGGTCTGTGCCGGCAGACGTCCCAGTTCAGGTGACTGCGTGTCGCATGTGACGGTTGCGAGATATCCAACTCGGCCAGGGCAGCGAGAGCCACCGACGCATTCAAGTCGCCACGCTCGAACGTGACATCGTCGTCGGCGATGACGAGCCACCAATCCGGTGCAAGGGGTGGCCCCAAGCGCAGAGCCCGGTTGATGTTCTCAAAGCGGGTGCCGTCGCCCGCACCCACTACAGGCAATGTTGTTTGCTCAGACCGCTCACCGAGCAACCAGAGCGCGCTGTTGCCCGAAGCACCCGACAGCAGCCGCCGAACCAGACCTTCATTTCGCTGGCGATAGACCACTACGGTCGTGAATGGCGGAGGATCGGATAGATCCCTGAGTAGCTGTGAGGGCCGCTCGATCCTCGTCATCAGTCGCTCGAGGGCAATGCAGACAGACGTGCGAACGTCCTCTGGTCTGTCGTGCAGGCTTTCCGGACCGACGAACCTCCTCAGGGCGCGCTTCAGCGGCCGCAACTGCCGCCGGACAAAACGAACACCTGTCGAGATCACCAAGATCTAAACCTGTCGCGTCCCTCGGGCGTCGAATCACTCCCGAGCCCGATCGTAGCCAACCAACGGCCCCCTCAAGAGTACGTCTACACCAGGCGTGCTTCGCGGAAGCAGAAGCCCAGCATCTTGGTGTCGCCGACCACTGGAAAATATTACCGCGATGGGCCAAATGAACACCCTCGCGGGGGATGCTAAACCACAGCGCTGGCGCTTCTCGAGAACCGCCCGCGCGCGAGCCGCAGACTCCTTCGCGGCCCGACAACGCCGACCGCATATAGAACAAGGCCAGGAAACGCAATCGCGCCCGCAAGTAGCAGTCCCAACGGGCCGCGCGGAACGACCGGCGCCGCTACCAGTTCACACAGGACGACGAAGCCAGTCGCGAAGATCGCTTGAACCAACGGCACATCTCTTAGGAACGATGGAATCTCGGCGTCATACCGCCGATGAACGATACGAAGCAGGTACAGGCTGCCGACGATTTGCCCAATAGCTGTGGCCGCAACCGTACCCAGGAGCCCAAAGGCGAGCACGAACGGAATAGTCAGAATGAGATTGATCACCAAGCCCACGAGACCGTAGCGAGCCTCGAGCTGAGGGCGACCTACTGCCGCAGTCAGCAAGGTCAGCGGACCCGTCCAGAGGTTGACCGCGTTGCTTGCAACAAGCAGGAGCGCGACTACTCCGCTCAACCGAAAGTCCCGCCCAAGCCAGCTCGATACACCAAAGTAGGCCGCGCCGACACCGACCGCTGACCAACCGGTAACGCCGCGAACCCAGGCCCTCTGCAAACGACCAAACTCGGCCTTCGCGGCAGCATGCCCGCCAGAACCAAACTCGCGCGACAACACCGTCGCCATCGGCGAGAGCGCGTTAACCGGCACGCCGCGAAGTTGCGTGGCGAAGTTCGCACCGGAGTTGTATACCGCCACCGAGGAAATTGGCAATATTGCACCTACAACGAACGTGTCAAGCTGTGCCGTCACCATTCCGGTAAGGCCCAACAACTGCACGCTACCCGCGTAGCGAAGGAAGGCGGCAGTCTCGGTGCGGCTCAGCAAGTGCACACCTGACCTGACCAGATAGCGGCAAGCGAGTGCAATGATCAAGACCGTTGCAACGCCGGCCTGCACGAGGAAGGTCACGGCGACACCTCGAAGCCCGTGATGTCCCTCGACCGTCACGACAAGGCCTGCCGCATAAATGGCGTACGAGCCCATGCCGATGACACTTTGGAGCGCGTATTTCTGACGAGCGCTGAGTTGGGCGGAAAACAGCACACGGACCTGCGTTAGAGCAACGATCACCGCCATGGCTCGGACGAGAAACGCGCCCTCATCGCGCAAGTCCGTCGGGATCCTGAACGCAGCAAGCGCCAGCGGGGCGAGCACATACATGGCTGCGAACAACGCAAGACCAACGGCAGCGACGATCAAAGTCATTGTCGTCAGCAACGTCGTAGCTGCACGCTTGTCGTTCGAGGCCGCGTAGACCGCACTGTAACGGGCCATCGATGTACCGATGCCACCATCGAAGGAGCCAAAGAACGTTGTGATCGTCGTGCACAGCAAGAATAGGCCATACCGTGGCACTCCGAACCCGTGTATCACGTAGGGCGTCATAACCACGTTCACGACGAGCGGGGCAAGCTGCGAAAGAGTAGTCCAAGCCCCGCCACGCATTACTAGCTGCAGAGAAGAGTGTTTGCTCTTGACTACGGCCGGCGAATCCGCCGCATCTTCGACGTCGGCGCCTGAGGCGGTCGTGGGCACCTGCGGCTCGGCCTTGACATGCTCCACCTTCCGGCGAGTGCCATCGGACTTGCTCACGTTGCGACCCCACGATCGGTGGCTTTGAGCGCTCAGCAGCGCAGGAAGCTGGACTCCCCATTCTCGCAAACGGCGCATTGTCACCACCGGCAAGGCCCCGCTCAAGCTTTGGCGTCGCGGTGGCCAACGCGCGTGGTCAGCACGCGGAATCGCAAACCAAGAGGCCGGCGAACGATTGCAGAAAACGGATGCACAGGATCGGATGGCCCTGCTCGGCGTCGCCTAGTCGCTGCAACGCGATCGCGTCCCCCTCCGCCAACCGGTTGGACGACGCGGATTCCATCGGCCGATGGTATGTGACACGGTTTCGTTATGACATCAACACCTCGGCGCATCGCCGGTCGGGCCTATCGACACTTCCGGCCCCGGCGAGACCCCAACGCCGGGCCGGTCACCTACCTCCCGATCGAATCCGAGGGCTATCGGGGTTTGGATTCCGCAAGCCTCCTATTCGACCGGATCCGGGTCGGGCGTCGAACCCGATCGGTGAACCTTGCCTTGCCAAGCGTGGCCACGGACCAGCTAAGCGCTGGCCCGATGACTGCGCTGCGGGGGGCGAAGCTAATCGCGGAGCAGCTCGCGCTACCGCTCCGCGTTGCAACGTTCAGCCGGTGGAATGCGACGCAACCAGGGGCCGAAAGTGCGGTGAAAGACCGACTAAACATGCCCGAACTCGAGTTCGTTCATGTCGGCCAAGGCGCAACGCTTGAGACGTCTCCATCGGATGTTTGGATTGTCACCTGGTGGCAAACGGCGCATGCGGCCGACATCGCCTGTCGCCTCGGCGTCTTGAACCCGACGCAAGTAGTGTACTTCGTTCAGGACTACGAGCCGGGCTTCCATGCGTGGTCAACGGCGGCTGCACTTGCACAAACCACCTACCATGCAGGCTTTCACCTCGTGGTCAACAGCGAACCCGTGGCGGTCTACCTGCGCAGCGTCGAGGGACTCCGGATCTCGGATGATCGTGTATTTGCACCAGATCTCGACTATTCGCGCCTCGAGGCAGTTGCGCGAGCTCGGACCGGCGGCAGCCAAGTCCGCGTCTTCTTCTATTCCAGGCCCTCCATTCCACGCAATCTGTTCGCACTTGGCACCGCAGCTCTTCGCCGTAGCGCGTTGCTCATCGGGCGACCGTGGTCCTTGACGACCGCGGGCGAGATCAACGCAAGCATCGAGGTACCAGGAATCGATGTTCGCAACGCGGGCCGAATGAGCCACGAAGGCTACTACGAGTTATTGAGTCAGATAGATGTGGGCCTCTCCCTACAAATGAGCCCCCACCCGAGCCACCCGCCGTTGGACATCGCGGTCTCAGGTGCGCGCGCCGTGACGAACGAGTTCGGCGGCCTTCGCGCCGAGCTCCACCCAAACGTCGTGGTTTCGCCTGCAGACCCGGATCGACTCGCGGAAAGGCTGGCGGAAGTCATCGAGGCGGCGCCCGTCCACGCTGCTTCCCGGTTCGTGCCTCTACCTGAAGGTTCTTTGGGTTACCCAATGAGCGTCGTTCTCGCGAACCTCGTATCGTCCTTGAACGACGAGGCGCCGCTGTAGCGCCTCAGCGGCGTGTGAGCAGACAAGTTCGGGCTGCATACCTGCGGATCGGACTTTTTTCGCGGCGGTCTCGGCGGTCGCCTGGACCACCCGTTGAGCCGCCCTTTCGACGAGTCAGCCCTTGACGAAGCCCACGGGGCACAAGAAAGGGCGGCGAATCAGGCGTGGTCACCACCCGCCAACGAGTCTGCGCGGCGTCGATCCCTGCCCCGAGCGTGTGCGCATCCCTGGCCCCGTGTCCCAGCGCCCGTCCGCTTGAAAGACCTATACGACCAACCGGGAAGGTACGCCGTCCCGGCCGAACAGGCCTCCAAGCGCTGCGCCGCAGGCAAGCCGGCGACTCAGCCAACGTGGCTGTGGTATCGCCATCCGGGACCGTCGAGACGCGCCCGACGAAGCGCCGCGTATCGTCGGCGGACATGACGGCACCCAGGGCGCTGGCCGCCAAGATCTACCGGCGGTACCACCCTCGCCCGGATCCGCTCACAGCGCCGGTCAGCCGCCTGCCGGCGACCGCAGAGGCGTACCGCAGCGTCGACGCGACCTTGCTTTTCGACCGGGTCATTCTCCAGGCCCAGCCGAAGGCGGTGGTTGTGACAGTCCCCAACGTGCGGATGGGGCTGTCGGCCGGGCCGATGACCGGATTGCGTTTCGCCCTCGCGCTGGCCGTCGAGCTTGGGCTGCCCATCCGGGTCGTGACCACTGACCGATGGAACCCTGGGACCAACGCCGAGGCCGAAACGTCGATCCGTCAGCGTCTCGGACTGCCCAATGTGCCGATCGACCATGTCGGACTGGGCGGCACGACGGTCTGCTCGCCCAACGACGTGTGGGTCGCCACAGCATGGTCGACCGCCTATTCGGCGATGGTCGCCGCGCGCTGCGGGATCCTCGACCCTCGCCAGGTCGTCTACCTGGTCCAGGATTATGAGGCGGCGTTTCATCCTTGGTCGTCCGAGTGGGCGGCTGTGCGGACGACATATCACGCAGGCTTCCATCATGTCGTGAACTCTCGGCCTCTCGCCGAGTTCCTCCGCGACCAGGAAGGCCAGATCGTCGATGACGCCCGCGTGATGGCCCCAGACTTGGATCTCGACCGACTGGCCCAGGTCGCAGCTCGGCGGCGCAGCGATACTGCCGAAGTGTTCTTCTACGCGCGACCAGCGGGCATGGCACCCCGGAACATGTTTCCGCTCGGGTTGGCCGCGGCGCGCCGGGCTGCGCAGCTCACCACCCGCCCCTGGCGGCTCGTGTTGGCTGGCCAGCCGATGGACGCCCCGACCGTGGCTGGCGTCGATGTCGAATGCCTCGGCCAGACCAGCCCGCTCGGCTACTTCGACCTGATGGCCAGGACGAACGTCGCCTTGTCGCTGATGATGAGCCCGCATCCGAGTCATCCGCCGCTGGACTGGGCGGCATCCGGCGGGTGGGCTGTAA
>JADGOT010000242.1 GCA_017882805.1 Glaciihabitans sp.
AAGGGTCCATGAGTGTTGGCCGCGCTACCAATTGCGCGAATGACGCGTCACCCGAGGAGATGTCCCCGCCAACGTAGTTCGGGTTGTGCGACTCGACGTCGTGAGCGGTGGATGATGCCGAGGCCAGGATTCGGTCACGGAACCCGGGGGCGAAGCGTTCGATCTGGGCAGTTATCGCAGCCTCCCGATCAACGGTCGAGCCTGAGGGGACGTGCGAGTACGCCCAGAAGACCTGCTTGCCCGCCGGAGCCCTGGTCGCATCGATGACTGAGGGCTGCGCGACGAGAACGTAGGGCGAGTCGGAAAGGCGGCCCGCTGCGACCTCCCTCTCGCTCGCCGCGATTTCGGCTCGGGTTCCGCCGAGATGGAGGGTGACCGCGGCAGCGAGTTCGGGGTTGGTCCACGGAACTGGCCCGTCGAGCGCGTAATCGACTTTTGCGACAGCGCTGCCATACCGAAAGCGCGCGAGGCGTCGGCCGTAGGCATTTGAGAGAGAGTCGCCGGCCATCGCCACGAGAGAGCGCGGAGTGACATCCAGTAACACAGCCTTCGATTTCGGTAGTTCGGCGAGGGTCGCAATCTCGGCGTTCAGTTCGATCTCGCCACCGTGAGCGACGAAGTCGGCAGCGAGCGCATCCACTATCGCCTGGCTGCCACCGACCGGCACGGGCCAGCCCGCGGCATGCGCGTGCGCCGCGAGCACAAGGCCCACGGATGCCGCGCCGAGATCCGGAAGCGCGCGGTTCGCGTGGGCGATCGCCCCGGCGAGCAGCGCGGGAGCAGCATCCTCGGCGAAGCGAGCGTTCCAGAACGGACCACCCTGTTCCAGCGTGCGACGCCCGAGCGCGGCGAGAACGAGAGGATGCCGCGGAAATCGAGCCACCGTCGATCCGCTGATTTCCGCCAATTCGGCCGCGTGCGCGGCGAGCGGTCCGACGAGTCGCCGATACGCGGCACCGTCGCGTCCGAGCGAGGATACGGTCGCGTCAAGGCCGCGGTACGCGATTCCGGCGCGACCGCCGTCAAGAGGATGCGCGTAGGAGATATCGGGAACCCGCAAGTCGATTCGGTCGACCAGACCGAAAGCCCGGAAGAACGGCGAAGCGAGCGCCATTGGATGAACGGCCGAACAGACATCGTGCAGGAAGCCCGGCAGAGTCAGCTCGGCCGTGCGTGCTCCCCCGCCGATGGTTGACTCTCGCTCGTAGAGACGCACCCGCAGTCCGGCGCGGGCAAGCACAACCGCTGCCGCCAGCCCGTTCGGACCCGCGCCGACCACAACTGCATCGAGGCCTGAATCGACGCCGTCAGCCACGGGCGGCCTCGAGTACCGCAACCCGGCGGGTCGCATAGATCTCGCTGGTCGACGGACGGCCCAAAAGCCCCGCGAGGAACCACAGCATGAACCTGGTCGTCGTGATCGCCGGCCACCACGGACGTCGCACTCCGAGCATCCTGCGGTATTCGGGAGGGATAGTCGACACCGCTCCCGCGAAGATGATGCTGTACCCGAGCGCCGTGGTACCACCAAACGGCGGCTTGCGAATGAACTGCACCGCGTCCCGCACGAGCTGGTCACTGCGAAGATCTGGTGCGAAAGCCGCGAGCTGCGACCGGAGTTCGGCGTCAGAGTGGGGTGGATTCGCGACGCCCATCAGTTCGCCCGACCGAGCCCACTCGTCGACATACTGGTCGGCTCCACCAGGCATCCCCTTGCCCCACGTCTCGTGGCAGCGCAGGAACGAATCCGTGAACGCGACGTGCACCCAGCTCAGGAGCGTCGGGTCATTGGCCGAATAGGCGACTTGCTCGTCGTCGCGCACGTAGCTGCCGTGCACCTTGACGTGCAGGTTGCCGACGAATCCGCACGCCCGCTCGGCCTGTTTCCGCGTGCCAAAAGTCGTCGTGAGCACCCAACGCACTGTTCCGTTGAGGCGGCCGAGCGGGTCCTCGCGATATCGCGAATGGTCGTGAACGCCGGCCATCGCGCCCGGGTGCAGCGTCTGCATCAGGAGCGCGCGCATTCCCGCAACGAGCACCGGGATTCCGCCGTGCACCGCCCACACCGCCGAACCCGGCCCGAAGTAGCCCTCGTCGTCGCCGGTGGCCAGCTCGGTCACCCAGGGCGGGACCCCGCGCTCATCTCCTGAGAGCATGACGAAAATGCGCCGACGCAGTCGGTCGATGCCGCCTGTCACTATCAGATCCCCGATGCGTGGAAGAGGAGTCCAAGTAAGTAGGTTGCGGTGGCCGCTCCGAACCCGATCGCGAGCTGGCGCAGAGCGCGCTTTGCCGGTGAGCCGCCCGAGAGCAGCCCCACTACCGATCCGGTCGCGAGCAGAGCGAGGCCAACGAGTCCGGCCGCGATGAGCGCCGCTGTCAAGCCGGTCGCCCCGAAGAAGTAGGGGAACAGCGGGATGATGGCGCCGCTTGCGAAGAACGCGAAGCTGGATGCCGCCACGCCGAGTCCTGTGCCGATGACGTCGGTGCTCGTGGATTTTACGCCGGAAGCCAGGCTGCCCTCTGGCGCACCGAGAACCTCCGTCGCGTGTTTCACCGCTTCCTTCTTGCTCATCCCGCGCGCGCGATAGACCAAGGCGAGTTCGTTCGCATCCACGTCAAGGTGCTCGAGAGCGCGGTCGGCGTCGGGGCTCGGCGTGGACGCCTCGAGCAGCTCGCGCTGCGAGCGCACCGAGACGTATTCGCCCGCGCCCATCGAGAGCGCGCCCGCCAGCAGTCCGGCGACTCCGGTGGCGAGGACCGCGCCAGCGGGGATCCCCACCGCCGTCACGCCGAGAACCAGAGAGAGGTTGCTGACTAGTCCGTCATTGGTGCCGAAGACGGCGGCCCGAAACGTGCCGCTGAGTCTGCTGCGGCCTCGCGCTGCGAGTCCGCGAATGACCTCCTCGTGGATGGCCTCGTCCGCGGCCATGGCGTTCGTCGCATCCATGTCGTCCTCGTAGGGCGAGCGAGCCTCCGCGCGCTGCGCGAGCGCGAGCACAAACACGGAACCGAACAGGCGGGCAAACAGGATGAGTACCCGGGTGCGCAGGTCGGTACGGCGAGGCTTGCCTGCCTGATCGCCGAGCAGCGCAAGCCAGTGATCCTCGTGGCGACCCTCGGCATCCGCCAGTTCGAGCAAGATCTCGCGCTCTTCGCCCTTTCGACGCTTCGCGAGTTGACGGTACAGCTGTGCCTCGGCGCGTTCATCGGCCAGGTACATCCGCCACCGACGGATGGTTCGACGACTTGGGCTCTGCGGCTCGCCGTTGCGGGCACTGGAGCCGTTCGCCGAATTCACTTCTCCAGTGTGCCATGCCGCCCCACGCACCATCCGGTAATGCAGACTTGGCGCATGCCGATCATCGACAACGCCGTCTACGTCAACGGCGAGCGGACAGCGAACCCGGAGAACCTCGAAGAGACCTACGAGGTGCTGCGCAAGCGACACGGAATGGCCTGGATCGGGATGTACCGCCCGACCCCTGCCGAGATCGAATCGGTTGCAAAGGAATTCGATCTGCACCATCTCGCCATCGAAGACACCCTCGCTGGTCATCAGCGCCCCAAGCTCGAGCGCTACGGCACGACGCAGTTCATCGTGCTGCAGCCGGCCCGCTACCTCGATGCCTCCGAGGAGGTCGAGTTCGGCGAGGTTCACATGTTCATCGGACCAGACTTTGCGATCACGATCCGCCACGCAGAGTCGCCCGACCTCGGCCGCGTGCGCAAGCGACTCGAGTCGAACCCGAAGCTGCTCGCTCTGGGCCCGCTCGCGGTCATGTACGCCGTGCTCGATCAGGTTGTGGACGAGTACTCCCCCGTGGTGAGTGGCCTCGAGAACGATATCGACGAGATCGAAGACCAGCTCTTCACCGAAGGAGCCAACGTCTCCCGGCGCATCTACGAGCTCTCTCGCGAGGTCATCGCATTCCAGCGGGCGACGCAGCCGCTGGTCGGGATGCTCGCGATCCTTCGCGAGCGAATCTCCAGCGAGGATGAACGAACCATCGAGCTCCATCGCGATCTGCGTGACGTCGAAGATCACGTGCTGGCCCTGGTGGAGCGTGTCGATGGGTTTCGCAGCCTGTTGCAGAACGCCCTCGTGGTGCACGCGACGCTCGTCGGTCAGCGTCAGAACGAGGAGACCAAGGCGCTCACGGAGGCGAGCCTCTCGCAGGGTGAGTCGACCAAGCGCATCTCATCGTGGGCGGCGATCCTGTTCGCGCCGACTCTTATCGCCAGCATCTACGGCATGAACTTCAGAAACATGCCGGAGCTGCTCTGGCCGTGGGGCTACCCGCTCGCTCTCCTCGCGATGGTAGTGCTCGGCTTCATCCTGTACGCGTCATTCAAGAAGCGCGGCTGGATCTAGGCCCCTCCCTTACCCGTCCCCGGTCGAATCACACTGTGGGTGTGCGCACTACCGAGGAGATTCCGGCAACCCGCCGCAGTTCTGACTCTCTGCTACGGCGCGTCCAAAAAGATCTCCTCGATTCGGCACCAAGGCACCATGGCTACTCGACAGTGGCGTGGCCGATGATGGTCTGCTGCTCGGCGGGGATCGCGATCCACAGGATGAGGTAGAGCACGAACTGCGGTCCGGGGAGCAGGCACGACACGACGGCGATGACGCGCACCGTGTTGCGTGCAATGCCGAAGCGGTCTGCGATTGCTGCGCAGACTCCGGCGATAACTTTTCCGTTGGTGGGTCTTCTGAGTTCAGCCATGACTCAAGCGTCGTCGCCCGAGCGCCAACCCGGTATCGGGGTAACCCCCGGGTCTCGATACGCGCTTCGCGCTACTCGACCACCAAGAAGTGGAGTCAGTCGGTCACGAAGTCGATGAGTTGCTCGACGCGGCCAAGCAGGGCAGGCTCGAGGTCGGCATAGGTTCGAACGGTGCCGAGGATGCGTTGCCACGCGGCGGCAATGTCGGCCTGGTCGGCGTGTGGCCACCCGAGTGCCTCGCAGATGCCGTGCTTCCACTCGACACTGCGCGGAACCTCCGGCCACGCATCCAACCCGACGCGCGACGGCTTGACCGCCTGCCAGACGTCGACGAATGGGTGGCCGACCACCAGAACGAACTCGCCACCTGGACCCGCGGCGACCGCCTCGGCGATCCGGCTCTCCTTGGACCCCGAAACCCAATGGTCGACGAGCACGCCGACTCGTCGATCGCCTGCGGGTTGGAAATCTCGCAGAATGTCTTCGAGATTGTCGACACCCTCCAGATACTCGACCACCACGCCCTCGATTCGGAGGTCGGAGCCCCACACCTTCTCAACCAGCTCGGCGTCGTGCCGACCCTCGACGAAAATCCGGCTTGCCCGGGCGACCCGGGCGCGCTGGTTGTGGGCCGCGACGGAGCCGGATGCCGTGCGCTGCGCCCCAAACTGTGGAGCGGCATCCGGTGCTCTGGGCAATCGCAGGGCCACCGGGTTGCCATCGATCAGGAAACCCGGACCAATCGGAAAAAGTCGAACGCTGCCCCGACGATCCTCGAGTCGCAGAAGTCGACCCTCGTACCCAACGACCGCGCCAACGAACCCGGTCGCGACCTCCTCGACAACGAGGTCTCGAACCGCCTCGACCACCGTCGGCTGAACCTTTGGCGCCCGCCGCCCGAAATCGGCGAGCACATCGCTGCCGTACGGATCGTCGGTTTCGCCCACCCGGCGAGGCTACAGTCCGCGGGCAAGCCCCCTGCCGAGGATCGCCGAGATGAGGGCATCCGTCGAATCCGCCGGCGCAGATGGGTTGCGCAATAGGGTGAAGTCGACCTCGCCGAGCACCGGCAGCGCGAACTTGTTGGTGACCTTGACGAGGTCGTCCGGGATGAGCGTTTGCGGAAACACCGCGACACCGAGACCGGCTCGCACCGCCGCAAGCAGTCCGCTCACCTCGCGCGAATTGCAGGTGATCCGCCACGTTCGCCCGGCTGCCTCGAGCGCGTCGATGCCCACCTGACGACTAAAACTCGGCGCCTGGTACGCCACCACGGGTACGGGTTGTTCGGCATCCAGAAGTGTCTTCTCGTGTCCCATCCAGACCATGGTGTCGCGACTCACCCGCACGCCGTCGGGGCTCTCATCCGGGCGCTCCTTGATGAAGATCAGGTCGAGTTGCCCTCCGTGCAGTCTCCGCACAAGTGGCCCGGTCTGGCTCACGGTGAGTTCGAGATTGATCTGCGGATAGAGCTGGCGAAAATGCCTCAGGATGCGCGGAAGCTGCGTGATGGCGAGGTCGTCGCCTGCGCCGAACCGAAGCCGACCGCGCATCGCGGACCCGCTGAAGTAGCTGGATGCCACGGCATGCGCCGCGAGTATCGTGCGCGCAAATCCCACCATCGCATCGCCGTTGTCCGTCAGCCGCACGTCCCGGGTATCGCGAGTGATCAGCTGTCGACCGGCGGCATCCTCGAGTTTTCGCACGTGCTGGCTGACCGTGGGTTGGCTCAGCCCGAGCTCAACTCCGGCGTTCGTGAAGCTGCGGGCATCCGCAACTGCGACGAAGGTTCGCAGCAGGACGGGATCAAACATCTGGTGCTCCTTAGTACCGCCTCATTACGTTTATCAATGACAGATATAGGTTCAATTTACAGCGCGCATGCAAGGTGCGCGAGTAACGTGGAAAGCTGCCCCCGATACATAACTTCAGTCATACACAACCAACAGGGACCTTCTTCGTGACCGCCGCTTCAACCAAGTCCGCGTTTCCACCCACCGAGCCGATGCCGGTGATCACCGGTCGTACGCCGTGGAGTCAGAGCTTCAGCTCTCTTCGCGTTCCGAACTTTCGCCTCTTCACGATCTCGAACATCCTCGCGATGTCCGGCACCTGGATGCAGCGGATCGCTCAGGACTGGCTCGTTCTGACGCTCTCGCACAGCGTGACCGCGGTCGGGATTACGGTAGCGATGCAGTTCACTCCCATGCTCGTCTTTGGTCTGTACGGGGGTCTCATCGTCGACCGCTACTCCAAGCGGATGCTGCTGATGCTGACCCAGGGAACGGCCGGCGTTCTCGCCGCCCTGCTCGCCGTGCTCGCGCTGACCCACACGATCGAGGTCTGGCACGTCTGGGCCATCGCGTTTGTCGTTGGGCTCGTCACCGTCATAGACAACCCGACCCGGCAGGTCTTCGTGAACGAGCTGGTTGGGCCGCGCAACCTCCGCAACGCGATCAGCGTCAATTCTTCCGTGTTCCAACTCGGCGGACTCATCGGGCCGGCCGTCGCCGGCATCCTGCTGACCGCGGTCGGCGCCGGCTGGGCTTTCGCGATCAACGCCGCAACCTGCGGGGTCACCGTTCTCACCCTCGGCGCACTGAAGAAGTCGAAGCTCGTGCGCAGCACCCCGATGCCACGACAGAAGGGCCAGCTGCAACAGGGGCTCGCCTACGTGTTGCACAAGCCGGCCATCCTGTGGTCCATCGTGATGGTTGCGATTCTGTCGGTGTTTGCGCTGACGATGCCGGTCATCCTCGCGGCCTACGCGAATGACACGTTCAAGGTTGGTGCAGCGGGCTACGGGCTCTTCAACACCCTCATCGCAGCGGGCGCGCTCACGGGTGGTCTGCTCTCGACCCGACGCACCGGAGTGCGGTTGCGCACGGTCATCCTGATGGGCGGACTGTGGGGCGTGCTCCAGGCCATCGGCGCCCTCATGCCCGACGAGTTCGCCCTCGGAGTGACGCTCATCGCGCTCGGTATTGCGAGCCTACTTTTTCTCACGGCAGCGAACTCACTCGTGCAGCTGTCGTCGAATATCGGCATTCGTGGACGTGTGATGTCGGTCTACGTCCTTGTGCTGCTCGGTGGCCAGGCCATCGGCGGACCGATCATGGGGTGGGTCGTCTCGACATACGGACCCAACGTGGGGATGGCGATCTCCGGTATCGCCCCTGCGCTCGCAGCGGTTCTCATCGGCATCCACCTGGCCCGACAGCACGAACTCCGACTGAGCGTCAAGCTCGAAGGGCGAACCCCGCGCGTCGCGATTCTGAGAAAGGCCACAGGCTGAGCCGGATCGGCGGGTAGCTGCGCAGCCACACGGCAGAGTTGATGCATGCCAAGTCCCGTGCGCGCCGCCCTCAGCAAGGTTCCCGAGATTACGGCCGCGTTCTGGATCACGAAGGTACTAACCACCGGAATGGGCGAGTCGACGTCCGACTACTTGGTGCTCACTCTCGGCCCCGCAATCGCAATCGCAATTGGAGCCGTCGTCTTTGCCGCGGCACTGATCCTTCAGTTTCGCGCGAACCGCTACATCGCGGGTGTGTACTGGTTCGCCGTCGTGATGGTGAGCGTCTTTGGAACGATGGCGGCCGATGTCCTGCACGTGGGATTGGGCATCCCGTACCTGTTCTCGACCATCTTCTTCGCCGTGGTGCTCGCCCTCATTTTCGTGGTCTGGTACCGCACGGAACGTACCCTCTCGATCCACAGCATTACGACCCGTCGACGCGAGCTCTTCTACTGGGCGACCGTGCTGACGACCTTTGCGCTCGGGACGGCGTCCGGAGACTTCACGGCAACCAGCCTGCACCTCGGATTCCTTGGCTCGGGCATCATGTTTGCCGTCATCATCGCCGTTCCCGCCGTGGCGTGGTGGAAGCTGCGCCTGAACGCCGTGTTCGCGTTCTGGTTCGCGTACGTGACGACCCGACCGCTCGGCGCATCCTTTGCCGACTGGATGGCGTTTCCGCCGTCGCGAGGCGGCCTCGATTGGGGTACTGGGCCGGTGAGTCTGGCACTGAGCGCGGTCATCCTCGCTTTCGTGATCTACCTGGGTTTGTCCCGTCGAGTACCGGTTCGCGGACTGAGGCTAGCGGAGCTTCCCAATCGGGATGACGCGGGGCGCACCGAATCGCCATGACAGTAGCGCGACGGAGATCGCACCCGTAACCAGGATGGATGCGAGCACCAGGACCTGGAATTCGGCCGCGACGATCACTGACGCACCCGCGAAAATAGCGCCGACGAACGCCCCCGGGAGGGTGACGATTCCGGTCGTGCGCGTCTGGTCGGTCGCTGGGATAAGGGCGGTGGATGCCGCCACCCGAACACTGCGGATGGACGCAATGCGCGGGGTCGCGCCGAGCGCGAGCCAGCCCTCGATCTCCTCACGCTGGGAGACGAATCCGGCGGCAAGCGATCGACCCATGAGTGTGCACACCGTCATCGCGTTGCCGACCACGATCCCGCCGACCGCGAGTACGTAACGTGGACTGAACTGCACGGCGCCGGTCAGAAAGACGATAGTGACCGGAATCGCCGTGGCCACCACGATGATGCCCGCAATGGTCGGCGCATCCGGCAATCGCAACTCCAGGCGTCGCAGTACTACCCACGTTGCCGCGCCCACCATCACCACGAGAAAGAGCCCGACCCACCATCCGTTCGAGATGACCCCGACGAGAATGATGGTCAGAACCGCCAGCTGCAGAACGGCTCGCAGAATTGCGATCGGCTGTAGGTAGGGTCTCTCGAGCCGCAGTGCCCACACAATGGCGAGGGCAACCGCCGCGAGTACCGCCACCGCGATCACGACCGGAAGCACGTTCACGCGTTTCGGTTCTTTCTCACGATGCCTCCGCTCGGCCCAGAATCCCTACGGTAACGAACTCACGGATCGTAGGCAGCACTTCGGCGCGCAGTTCACCCCCATCGACTTCGAGCAGCTCAGACACGGCGGCGCAGATCGCCCCAATGCTGAGCTCGCCATCGCACGCGCCAACGACCGCGGCGACTGCTGTGCCGAGAGGGTAACTTCGTGCGAACCCGCCGCCCTGGCGCAGGTTCATGACCGCCGGATGTTCGTCGCCCGGCCAGTAGTGCCGCTCCTCGGTGACATCCGGTGCAACCACGAGCCTCGCGCGCGCGAATTCTGCGTCGTCGAGGGATGCCTGCCAGTCGAACGCGTCAAGGGTGGCCGCAATCTGAGCTCCGAGACCCGCGCCAACGGGACCAGCCAGTCGTTCGAGGCGCCGGAATGGCACAACTCCTTTGGCCCGCGACCGCAGCAGCACGTACCCGAACCCGACACTCGTGACTCCCCGCCTCTCGAAGTCATCGAGCCACGCCCCCTCAAGCCGATCGAACTCAGCGCCAGCTCGGGTGCCACCGTCCCGAATCCAGGTCTGGGCGTACAGCGCTGCATCCTGAACTTCGCGCTCGATGACCCAGCCGTCCAGACCGGCCACGTCGATCCAGCCTGCGATTCGATCGAGTCCGTCCTCATCCGACCGGTACTCCCAGTTGCCCAGGAGCTGCGCAACTCCGCCCGGCTTCAGGTGTTTCGCTGCTCCCGCGATCACCTCGGCGACGATCGCATCCCCGACCCGACCGCCATCTCGGTACTCGTACGACGGCACCCCCTGCACTCGTGGTGTGATCACGAATGGCGGATTGGTCACGAGAAAGTCGAAACGCTCGCCCTCCACCGGCTCGAACATGTTGCCCAAACGAAACTCGACGTTGGAGATGCCGTTGAGCGCCGCGTTGAAGCTCGCGTAGTCGAGCGCTCGCTGCGAGATATCGGTCGCGACGACCCGTCCGGAGAAACGGCTGGCGTGCAGTGCCTGAATGCCGCACCCGGTACCGAGATCCAGGGTGAGGTCGGATGGGCGCCCGAGCTGCAGTCCCGCGAGAGTCAGCGACGCACCGCCGACGCCGAGCACGTGGTCTTCGGGCAATGGTGCACCGAGGGCGAGCTCACCAAGGTCGCTGGCGAGCCACCAGTCGGCCGCACCCCAGCTGTCCGTGAAGGAGTACGGTCGCAGGTCAACGAGTGGTTGGCAGGTCGTGTCGCCCACTCCGATCAGTCCGAGGTCGACGGCACCGGCGAGCTCGAGCGTGGGAAGCGCGAGCGCAACGTCGGCGATGTCCGCGGGCAGCCCCAACACAAATAGCCGCGCAAGCACGGCGGCAGCATCGAACTCGATAATGAGATCGAGCGCACGGTGGGCGGGCACGCGGTGACCGCGGGTGAGGGCCGCCGCAGGTCCGGCCCCAAGAACCTCGTCCAGGCGGGTAACCGTGAAACGCGCGACCCCGAGGTCATCGCGCAGTCGACCGATGAGGTCGGGTCGATCAGCGTCCTTCGATCGGGCATCCACAGTGCTATTCAATCGCGCATGGGGCATTTCAATCGTGTCTAGGCTTGTGACATGGAAACTTTCACTCTCGGCGACAGCGGCCTGCAGGTTTCTGCGGTCATCCTCGGATGCATGTCGTACGGAGATCCGAAGCTCGGTAACCACGAGTGGAGTGTAGGACTCGACGAGTCGCGTCCATTTTTCAAACAGGCCGTTGACCTTGGCATCACGACCTTCGACACCGCCAACGTGTACTCGCTCGGCTCGAGTGAGGAGATCACCGGCAAGCTGCTTCGCGAGTTCACCAAGCGCGAGGATGTGGTTCTCGCCACCAAGGTGCACGGCGTCATGCGCCCCGGCCCCTACGGCGGCGGGCTCTCGCGCAAGGCGATTCTGAACGAGGTTGATGCGTCGCTTTCGCGACTTGGCACCGACTACATCGATCTGTACCAAATCCACCGCTTCGATCCTCTGGTTCCGGTCGAGGAAACAATGGAAGCCCTGCACGACATCGTGCGCGCAGGCAAGGCGCGCTACCTGGGCGCGTCGTCCATGTTTGCCTGGCAGTTTTCGAAGATGCAGCACGCCGCGGACTTGAACGGCTGGACGCGGTTCATCTCGATGCAAGACCAGTACAACCTGCTCAACCGCGAGGAGGAACGGGAAATGCATCCGTACTGCCTCGACAGCGGCGTTGGTGTCATCCCGTGGAGCCCGCTCGCCCGGGGCACTCTCACCCGACCGTGGAACACGACGACCGGTCGAAGCGAGACCGACGCGTTCGGCAAGACTCTCTACCGCCAGACCGAGGAGTCCGACAGACAGATCGTGGATGCTGTCGCCGCCGTTGCGGAGAACCGCGGGGTTCCGCGAGCGCAGGTCGCTCTCGCGTGGGTCGCGCAGCAGGATGCGGTCACCGCGCCGATCGTGGGAGCCACCAAGCCAAACCACCTGGACGATGCTGCTGCGGCGGTCGAGCTGGTCCTCTCCGACGATGAATTGGTCCAACTGGAGCAGCACTATGTGCCACACGCCATCGAAGGGTTCTAAGGAGCGAATGGAGCGCGAGTGCAGCCACTGACCGAGGAGCAGATCCGGGCATCCTTCATTAACGCGTCGAACGACGCGGTCGAGAGGATGCCGCTTCCGGGGCTGCACGAGACCGTCTGGGAGGACCGCGAATACCTCGGCTGGCTCGACCCGACCTTCGCGCAACGCGGCTACATCGTGTATTGGCGCGAGGGAAAGCCGTTCGGCATCATCCTGCGTTCGGGCTCATCGACCCTGTCGCGCGGGATCTCGGCGATGTGTTCGCTCTGCCGCACCCACCAGCCCGGCAGCCAGGTCTCGTTGTTCACGGTGCCCAAGGCCGGCCAGGCCGGACGCGATGGCAACACCATCGGTACCTACATTTGCTCCGACCTGTCGTGCTCGGCCATCATCCGCATTGTGCCGCCGCCGTCCGACCTTCAGCCGCGACCGTTGGACGTCGTCGAAGGCCGCACGTCAGGTCTGCTCGCGCGGCTCGACAACTTCACCCAGGAGTTGCTGCCCGCGAGCTAGAGTCTGCCCGTTGTACCCAGAATGGCAACGACGCCGAACGCTACGAAGAAGAGTCCAAACATTCCGCCCATGAATCCCACGAAGATCCCGACGACTGCAAGACCCGTGCCGCCACTTGTTGCGGTCAGGCGGGTTGCCCTGACTCCGGACACGATCGACGAGCTACCGGTGGCCACGCCTAACGCGCCGGCCACGCAGACGATAACCCATGGCCATACGGACGGCTGCGAGCCTGTGCCCGGGTTGGCGAAAGCGCCCGTGATGAACGCGACGGCGTAGAACCCGATAGTAACGAGCGTGAATATCCACGACCTGGTCGCGGATCGATTGGGACCGGGCCAAAACGCCCGCTGGTAGTCAGGACCGAAAAGCACTCTGCTGGCCTTGCGATGTGTGAAGTCCGACCACTCCGTCCCGGTCCACCACCGCTCACGCGGCGCGAGCTTGGGATCCAAGTACCATCCCCGCGGTGGCGGGCCCGGTGGCGCTGGACGTACGGGCGACGCCTGGGGCTTGGGCTCGGACATGGCGCAAGTCTGACAGAGGTTTTGGGTGGGCAGATCGCAAAAAACGCGACCGAAATGCCCCAAATAAACCGAAGGCCGCGTTCAGACATCGATCTGGGGCATCTCAGCGCCCTCGACTTTGCAGTTGATGTCCACACACGTCTGATTTGGAGCATCTAGTGCAAAATCGACGACGAAATCGGCACGGCGCGGGGGATTCGCGAGCTAGCTGATCGGCCAGTCGAGGGCGTAGACCCAGCGCTGGCCGGGATGCTCGGTCGCACCCCAGACCTGACGGCGCTCGGGCCACCAGGCGAGATCTTCGGGTCCGGGCGGCAGAGCACCCTCGCGCTTGACGAGCCCGCCCTCGCTGCCCGTCCACAGGTCACCGTTCTGTTTGTCGCCGCGCGACGAGCTGACGACCCACACACCGTCAATGAGCAGCGCACCCTGCATCTCGGGAATCCCCGGCGCGTGGATGTCGCGAACCGACGCCGAGCGGTCGGCCAGCGTCAACCGGGCGAGCCTGCCGGACTCGTCCTTGGCGTATTCGCCCGCCACGATGCCGTCCGAGCCTTCGGCGAGAAACGAATAGCGGAATTTCTCGGACCGGTCCAACATCGCGACCTGCGGAAGCACGAAGCGTCGACCCGCTCGATGAATACCGGACATCCGAAATTCGCGGACACCATCGTGCGTGGCAGCGACGAGCAGCCGATCACCCGACCAGATGATGCCGCCCGCGTGCACTGGTACCGGCGCGAGGTCGGGGCCTTCCACGAGTTCGACGTGGGAGTAGCGCAGGGTGTCGAGATTGAGGACCGTGAGTCGCGCACCGGCGGAACTCCGCTTGGAGAACCAACTCACCAAAACGACGGGTACACCCGCCGCGGACCCTACCGCTATGCCCTGGGGCCACCAGCGCTGGGTCCAGCGATCCCTGCCGGACCAACGGAACGCGGAGGCGACGAGAGAACCGGGTGCAGCGACCCGACGGGCGCGACGACCGCGGGACGCGAGTACGTCGCCGAGGCCGGGCAAACTTAGCGCTGCTCGCTGTGCCCGATGAGGTGGAACGGGATGGCCAGCGAGATGGATATTGACGCAACTCCGCCGACAAACAGGATGGCTTCGAAGTCAGGAACGTTGAAGGCGAACGCAAACAGGAAGATTCCCAACGCGAAGAACACAAAGGCGAGGATGAAGTAGAAGACGTTCATGGTGTCCTGACTGCTGGGCGTGCGTTACGTCTATTCTCCATGAGAATGCGCCAGCGCGCATCACGACTCGAGCTCGGCGAGCCGACGCACAAGGTCCGTTCGCTCCGGTCCCTCCGGTGTGAGCGCGATGGTCTCCCGCAGACGCTCCGCCGCCTCGGGAATTCGCCCCGCGCGCCGGAGCAGATCTGCCTCGGCGGCCGGTAGCCAGCGATAGCCGTCGAGGCCGCGCGTCGGAAGCAGGGCGAGCCCAGCATCCGGGCCGTCGCGCATCCCGACAGCGATCGCCCGGTTCAGTTCGACCACCGGAGACGCTGCGAGTTGGAGTAGTTGGTCGTAGAGGCCGACGATTCTATTCCAGTCCGTGTCGGCGGCGGTCGCCGCGCTTGCGTGACACGCGGCGACGGCCGCCTGCAGGGCATAGTTCCCTCCTGACGACGGCACGAGCGCGAGCCCGCGGGTAATCTCGTCACGGTGCCACAGCGAGCGATCCTGCTCCTCGAGCGTGAATAGTTCGCCCGCCGGACCGACTCGCGCAGCGCGCCTCGAGTTCTGAAGAACCAGCAGTGCGAGTAGTGCCCGAGCCTCGTTCTCCGACGGCATCAGATCAACCACAGCGGACGCAAGCGAAAGGGCAGATGCGGTTAACTCGGTACGCTCGATCGCGCTGTAGCCCTGATTGAAGACCAGGTAGAGCACCGCGAGCACTCCCCCGAGCCGTTCGCCCAGCAGCTCGGCGGGCGGCACCCGAAACGGGATACCCGCTTCCTCGATCTTGCGCCGGGCGCGTACTAGCCGCTGCGCCATCGTTGTCTCCGGCACCAGAAACGCGGCGGCGATCTCCGGCACCGTCAGGCCTGCAACAGTGCGCAGAGTGAGAGCAACGCGCGCGGGCAGGGCAAGCGCGGGATGGCAGCACGTGAAGATGAGCCGGAGTCTGTCATCCTCGATGTCTTCTTCACCGGACTGGAGCGAATCCATAATGCTCACCTCCTTTGCGCGTCTTTGCTCGGCCGTCGCCGAGCGAAGACGATCAATCGCACGATTACGCGCCGTCGTCATCAGCCAGGCAGCGGGGTTGTTCGGGATGCCATCGATCGGCCAGCGCACAAGCGCGGTCGCGAACGCGTCCTGTGTTGCGTCCTCGGCGAGCGTCCAGTCGCCGGTAAACCGGATCAGGGCGCCGACGATCCTGCCCCAGTCGGAGCGGGAGGCGTCGGCGACCACGGTGGAGACCTCGATCAGATCACGGCTCTCAATTGCTCGGGCCGCACTGGTTGCGGCTCAAAACTCATCGGGCCAGAACGGACGGATTTCGATTCGCCCTGCACGCGCCATCGGGTGGCGGGACGCGTAGTCGATGACGTCGTCGAGATTGTCGGCCTCGAGGATGTCGAAACCGGCGATCCACTCCTTCGATTCGGTGAATGGGCCGTCGGTGACCATGAGTTCGCCGCCACGAAGCCGGATGGTTGTGGCATCCTCCACGGGACGAAGCCGATGGCCCTGCTTGCGGATGCCGCGGCGGGCACCCTCCTCGAGCCACTCCTCAATACCCTCGGGGCCGGTCATGCCAGGCTCAGGGTCGGTGTCGGTCGCGATGAACAAGAGGTATTCCACCGGTCAGCCCTCCCAGACCATGACCTCACGAACCTCGATGCGCCCGTTGCGGGCCATCGGGTGGCGGGATGCGTAATCGACTGCCTCGTCAAGGTCCTTGCACTCGAGCAGGTCGTATCCGGCAATCCACTCCTTGGACTCGGTGAAGGGTCCGTCGATAATCATCGTCTCGCCGTTGCGAACTCGAATGGTCTTAGCGTGCTCGGGACGCAGAAGCGCGTCACCCTGTTTGCGGATGCCGCGACGCGTGCCCTCGGCCACCCAGTCCTCGATGTCGGGCTCGTTGGTCTTATCCGGGTCCGGCTCGGTAT
>JADGOT010000243.1 GCA_017882805.1 Glaciihabitans sp.
AGGATCATGTCTAGAAAGGTGGCTGTTCGCGCATGGACTACAAGTTTCCCGACAAGTACAACCAGTACTGGCGGACGTCGATCAGCGAGATCGACCGAAATAAGATCAACATTCGCGGGTATCCCCTTGAGGAGTTGTCCGGCCGCATCTCTTACACCGACGCCATCGTGCTGTGTCTGCGTGGGGAGATCCCGGGTCCGGTCGAGAGCAACGTGATCAACGCCATCTTCACCGCGGCCATGGACCACCAGTTCCTGAATACCACTGCGCTCGCCGCACGCACAGTCGTGTCTGCCAACCCCGACCCGGTTGCAGGCATCGCCGCTGGCGTACTTTCATTCGGCCGGGTCACCGCCGGCGTCCCGTCGTTCGTGGTCGAGTTGCTGCAGGAAGCGACGGCCGAGGCGCCAGACCCGGGAGACTTCGACGCCATCGCCGAAAAGGTCGTTCATGACTACCGCTCGACCGGTCGCCGGATCCCGGGATTCGGCCACCCGATTCATGACATGGTCGGGGATCACTACACGTTCCGCTCGCAGTTGCTCTACGACCGGGTCCGTGACTTCGGCCTGCCGCTCGACGGCATGGTGGCGTTGTACGAGCGAATCCACACCGTCTTCCTCGGCACGATCACCAAGGCTCTTCCGATCAACGTCGACGGTCTCATGGGCGCAGTGTTTGCCGAGCTGGGCTATTTGCCAGTCGAGGTGCACGCATTGGCGCCTTTCACGATGCTTCCGGGCATCGTGGCGCACGTCGTCGAAGAGATCCGCGAAGGTGTGCCGCTGCGCATCGTCCCCGAGTCGTACTACGTAGGTGTACCGACCCGGCACCGGACCGACCTTCCCGGAGCGGCAAAGGAGGGCGCGAGCTGATGGCTGATGCTCCAGAGTCGACGAGGGATGCAAGCGGGCTACCCGTTGACAGCGGCAAGCTGGTGACCCTGTTCTGGGAGGACTTCGCGGTGGGAGATGTCTTCGTCGCGCCATGGGGCCGCACCATCACGGAAGCTCACGTCCTGGCCTTCAGCGGTGTTACCGGCGACTTCCAGCACCTCCATACAGACGAGATCTACGCGAGCAAGAGCCAGTTCGGCGGCCGCATCGCGCACGGTCCGCTCACGGCCGTCACCGGTCTTGGCCTCCAGGTCTATACGCAGGTGTGGCGCAACGCGATGGCATTCCTCGAAGAGCGCCACGAGTATCGGTTGCCTGTGCACATCGGAGATACCGTCTTCTCGGCCATGCATGTACTTGAGACAAAGCCCACGAAGCGACCTGACCGGGGAGTTGTGCAATTCCGCAACGACTTGACCAACCAGCACAACGAGATCGTCTGCGTGTCGCACTACACGATGATGATTCGCCGACGGCCCTCAGACGCAGACTGATGACGCGATCGCTTCGCGAACGTGGCGACTTACTGACCATCTTGCTGGGCCGCGAAGTCGACAACGACAGCGTGGTCGTGATGGGTACAGGTACACCGTTGACGGCGGTCGCGACGTTGTTTGCGTTGCGCAATCATGCCGCAGGGGCGGCGTACACCACACCTCTCGCCGGGGGCATGAGCGTCGTGCCGCACGCGCTTAGCCTTGGCTCGCTCGAGCGGGCTGCGTACGAGCACGCCGTGATGCGCAGTACGCAAATTATCGACCTGTGGGAGATGGCGACGATCAACCCAAAGGTCGCCGCTCGGTGGCTGCAGTTCTTCCGTCCGGCCCAGATGGACCAGATGGGCAACATGAACAACTCGATCATCGGGCCACCTGGTGGGCGTCGGGTCCGCCTTCCGGGTTCCGTCGGTATTGGCGACATGGCGGCCTTCTATCCGCGCCTGTTCGCCTACGTCACGCGCCACAATCCACGGGCGTTCCCGCAGCACGTCGACTTTGTCAGCGCGCCTGGCACGCTCGGCACAGTGGAGCAGCGGCGGGCGAGAGGGTTGCGGTGGGGGCGCCCGCTTCGGGTCTTCACCGATCTGTGTGTCTTCGAGTTCGACGACCAGGGCCGGATGGCACTCGCGACGGTTCACCCCGGCGTAGAGATCGAGGACGTCGTGGCTGCGACCGGGTTCACGTTCGACAGCTCCAGCGCCACGGTGACGGCAGCTGCCACGGCGTCCGAGCAGGCGGCTTTGGAGGAGATCGACCCGCACGGGCTGCGGCTGCTGGAGCTGCTGCCTGCGCGTGAGCGACGACAAGTGATCACCGACGCGCTGGAGCGAGAACGCGCGCGCGGGTAGCGCAGCAAACCGACCGGACGGTAGGATTCCTGACGAGCGCGAACCAACCGCGGTGGAGCCTTTTGGAGGTGAGCACGGGGTGAAACGGTCTGTGTGGCCGGTGCCTGACTCAGACGTTGAGGTCCGCGACGTCCGGGGACTCATGCGGCCCTATGCCGAGGAACAGCTGCGCGCGATCGCCGACCGGGCAGAGGTCGACGGCAAGTTCCCGCGGCACGTCGTCGACGACCTCGCCAAACTCGGCGCGCTCGGACTCGGCTTTCCCACCGACCTCGGCGGTTCGGGCGGCAGCTACCTCGGGCTGTGCGTAGCGGTCGAGGAGGTCTACCGTATCTCGCCTGGCATCGCGGCCAGCGCATTTATGAGTCCGCTGATTGCCTACGACATTCTTCAGTTCGGCTCGACGGAGCAACGCGAGCGGTATGTGCCCGCGATCCTCGATGGCACGGCCGTGGCCGCCCTCGCTGTTACCGAGCCCGACGCAGGCTCCGACGTCGCGGCCCTTCGCACGACCGCACGCCGAACCGCCGCAGGCTGGGTCTTGAACGGCCAGAAGATGTACATCACCAACGCCGGCATCGCCGACCTGATGCTCGTGCTCGCTCAGACCCCCGACGAAGGCCCGCGTTCGATCAGCGCATTCGTGGTCGACATGCCGGCGGCCGGCGTGACGGTAGATGCAAAACTCGACAAGCTTGGCTGGCGAGCCTCGGAAACCAACGGCGTGACGCTCGACGGTTGCGTGGTGCCCGAAGACGCAATGCTGGGGTCGCCGGGTAGCGGCTTCACGTTGGTCATGACGGGGTTCAATCTCGAGCGGGCCACACTTGCCGCAGGCTCCGTCGGTCTCGCTCAGGGCGCGCTGGATGACGCGATCGACTACACGGTCACACGCACGCAGTTTGGCCGACCTCTCGCGAGCTTTCAGGCGGTGCGGCACTCACTGGCCTCGGCGGCCGCGGAGATCGAGGCTGCGCGCCAGCTGACCTACTATGCCGCGCGCCTCATTGGCACCGGCGATGACGGGATTGCCGCAGCATCGATGGCCAAGCTGGTGGCATCGAACATGTGCCAGGACGTGGCCCGACGTTGCCTTCAGGTCCACGGCGGCGCCGGATTCATGAAGGAGTTCCGCGCAGAGCGCTACTACCGCGACTCGATGATCATGACCATCGGCGGCGGCACATCCGAGATCCAGGCGGAAATCATCGGGAGGCAGCTCGGTCTCCGAGAGCAGCCTGGAAAGCAGCCGAAGTGATGACCGAGTCAGCTCCACCAGCTCGCCGGCACCAGACGTGGTCGGGTATCGACCTGAAATCGTCTTACGGTCCCGCCGATGGCGGCGACCGCAATTACGAAGCGACCCTCAACGACCCCGGCCAGTACCCCTACACCCGCGGCAAGTACCCGGAGATGTACCGGGAAACTGGATGGATCAGCCGCAACCTCGCCGGCTTGGAGTCGGCGGCGGCTACCAACATCAGGCTGAAGTACCTCCTCAGCCACGGCCAGCGTGGCCTCGCGGTTGTGCCGGACACCGCGACGCAGTCAGGGCTGGATTACGACCACCCGTTCGGCGCTCCTCTTGTTGGGTTGCAGGGTGTTCCGCTCGCCTGCCGAGAAGACATGCAGGCCATGTGTGACGGTCTCGACCTGCACGAACTGAACGCGTCTTTCTCTACGTTCCAGACACCGGTAGCCGCCCAATACCTCGCGAACGCGGTCAATCACGGTTTCGATCGCCGACTGCTCCGCGGCTCGATTCAGAACGACCCAATCTGCGCGCGGCTTACGGGCTACGACCCCGGCAACCCTCTCGACGTCACGATGCGCATGGCTATTGACTCGATTCTTTGGTGCGCTGAGCACGCCCCTAAGTGGCACAGCACCGTCGTCAACACCTACATCCTGCGCGAAGCCGGGGCCGACGCCTTCCAGGAGATGGGTTACGGACTGGAGGTTGCGTTCTATTACATCGGCGAGGCCGTGGCCCGAGGGATGGACGTCGACCAGATCGCTCCGCGGTTTGCCATTATCGCCGGCCTCCACAACGACTTCTTCGAGGAAATCGCGAAGCTTCGCGCCGCGCGTCGGATCTGGGCTGCCGAGTTGGGACGCCGGTTCGGCGCGAATTCCGACAAGAGCAAAGCCCTCACGATCTCGGTCCACACCTGCGGAAGCACCCTGACCGCGAGCCAACCGATCAACAACGTTGTCCGAGCCGCGTACCAAGCTCTCGCTGCCGTTCTTGGTGGCTGTCGCGGCCTCGACCTGTCGGGATACGACGAACCCTTCAGCATCCCCTCTCCGGAGTCCGCAACGATCGCGATGCGCACGCACGCAGTACTCGACCTCGAGACTGGCATCCCCTCAGTCGCTGACCCCCTCGGTGGTTCCTATTTCCTGGAGTCCCTCACCGACTCCATGGAGGAGCGCATCCGCGCTGTCATGGACGATGTCGCTGCGCGTGGGGGCATCCGTGCAGCGCACGATAGTGGCTGGGTAGCTGAGCAGATCGACGAGCGGGGTCGCTCGCAGGAAGCGGACATCGACAGCGGTGCCCGTGCTGTCGTCGGCGTCAATCAGTTCACCGACGCTTCAGTGGTCGGCGAGTTGCTGCCGGTATCGCTGGCCCGTGGTGAGGCCAACCAGGTGCAACTGCAATGGCTCGCCAATTACAAGGAGCGCCGCGACAAGGGAGCGCTAACCGAGGGTCTGCAGAACCTTCGAGACACGGCACGAGATCCGGCCGGCAACACATTCGGAGCCATGATCGACGCGATCGATCTCGGAGCCACGACCGGTGAAGTCACCGGCGCCATCCGGGTGGGCTACGGGCAGGACTTTGATCCGCTGGGCGTCGTCGACAGCCCTGTCGCGCTATAGCTGAGCAGCTCGAGGAGACGATCAGATGAAGGCGGTCACTGCGAAGATCGGCCTTGATGGCCACTTTCGTGGCATCAAGTTCGTCACGCGTGTGCTCCGAGATGCGGGAGCTGAGGTGGTCTACCTCGGGTTCCACAACAGTCCTGAGCAGGTCGCCCGAGTCGTCATCGACGAGGACGCACAACTGCTCGCCCTCAGCTTCTTATCGCCTGACTACATGACACATGTTCGCCTGCTGCGCGAGCTGCTCGTCGGCGAGGGCGCTTCGGACGTGCACATCATCATCGGCGGGCTCATCGACCCAAAAGATCGCGCCGAACTCGAAACCCTTGGCGTCGACCGGATCTTTGGTCCTGAAACCAAAGCCACCCAGATCACTGACTACCTCGTCGAGCAGTTTGGGGATGACCTTGCGGCAAAGCCGGCAGGTCGCTAAGTGATGCTCTCGCGTTCCTTCGAGGACTTCAAGGTCGGTCAAACGGTGTCGACGCGTGGTCGCACTGTGGACCAGTCAGATGTCAACGCTTTCGCGGGATTGACATGGGACTTCTACCCGCTCCACACCGACGAGCTATATGCGCAGTCGACCAGATTCGGCAGGCGCATTCTGCAAGGGCCGCTCGTCTACGCGATGGCGGTCGGCCTCATGCCGATCGATTTCTTCGGTGACGCAATTGTCGCGTTCCTTGGCGTCAAAGACCTACGGCATCTTGCACCGGTCTACCCGGGCGACACGATCCAGGTTACGGCGACGGTGCAAGAGACAGTCGCTAAGGGACAAGGCGGCATCGTGACTATTGAGTACCTCGTGCTCAATCAAGATCACACGATCGTGATGCACGCGAATCTGCAGTTCCTCATGCGTGCTGCAGGAGTGCCCGCGACGCCCGACGGACAGGGGGGTTGAAATGCCCGCACTCGCAGCAATCGTTGGCACTGGCGAGGTACCAACGGGGAAGTTTCCCGACCGCTCTGCGGTGGAGGCGGCGCTGACCGCGGCCTCGGAGGCAATTGCACAGTCAGGGCTCAAGCGGTCTGAGATCGATGTTGTCATGCCGACGAGTGCACTCTTCAGCTCGGAATTCAGCGTGTCTCTCAGCGTGTCAAAGATGGCCGAGGAGCTTGGCTTGCTCGGTACCGCCCACTCGAACACGCAGGTGTTCGGGGGCGGCTCGAGTGCGACGCTGCAGCTCCAACTCGCGGCGGGACTCATTCGGGCCGGGCTAGCCCGTTCCGTTCTCTGCATGCATTCCGACAAACTTGGCACCGGCGTCGACCGCATGGCTGGCATCGATCTGTTTGCGACCGTTGGCATGTCTCCGGAGTGGGAGATTCCGCTCGGTATCAACTTCAGC
>JADGOT010000031.1 GCA_017882805.1 Glaciihabitans sp.
ATGTTACGAGCGGCAACCAGATCAGACACGATGCCGCCCAGTAGATCGCCTGCGCCGAAAAGTGCGGGTCCGCGCGGGAGAGCGCGGTGTCCAGGAACGCGTCTGTCAGCCCGTGCACTACCCCGACGCTGGCCCAGAACAGCAGGCAGATTGAGAGGGGAATCGTTCTGACCCCCCGGCGGCACAGTCGCGCAATCAAGAAGAGCGCTGCAACCGCCGCGCAGGGCAGTAACGCAGCGACGGCGGCAATCAGAATGTTTGGGTACGGTTCGCCAAAGTCTTGGTACACCGAGAGTGCGAGTGCGGGAATCAGTAGAACAGTCCACACAGTGGGGCTCGTAGCCCAATCCCCGCCGAGAGCGTCTCTCGTCGACTGAGCCGCGATAGGTGCTGGCAGTGCACTCACCCGTTCACCTTACTCATCAGCGGCAAGAGCCTTTGGGCCATAAAAAGTAATGGCCGCTTCATGCCTACCCGAAAGGCATGAAGCGGCGCGAGCCCACGTCCCGATGAGGTTCCCTAGACCACATCCTCGCCCCTAAGGACTCGGCGTTTGCTTGTGGTTGAAGTGTGGGGCAAGGCACTGATGGGCGCAAACGTTCGGTGGTAGCGGCGTTCGCAAAACGAACGTCAGCCTTCTCTGCCCCTCCACCGTGCTCAGTTTGGCGCTGTATTCACCACACCTTGGTGCACACAGAACGCGCCGCGCTCGCTCTGTCAGGGTCGAAACCTCAACAGAAAAGGACGCCAACGTGTCAGACCTCATCACCCTCACCGGAATCGTCGGAACGGAGCCCCGAGCGCTCACAACGAGTGAAGGGTTGGCAATCACCAGCTTCCGGCTTGCCTCCACCCAGCGACGGTTCGACAAGTCCCAGGAAAAGTGGATCGATGGTGAAACTAACTGGTATTCGATTACGACCTTTCGCCAACTCGCAGCCAACGCGGCGGTGTCGGTCAAGAAGGGGGAGCGAATCCTCGTGACGGGCCGCCTGCGCATCCGAGAGTGGGAGAACAACGGCAAGAGCGGCACGAATGTCGAAATTGAAGCCGAGGCTCTCGGCCACGACCTGTTGTGGGGTACCGCGGCGTTCTCGCGCGGCGCAGGGTCCACTCCTCCGGACGCCGCAGCGACCGCGGCCACAGAAGCAAGCGCATCGCACGAAGCGACCGCAGACCCTTCGCCTACTGGCGATGTCGCGGCCGATCTGACGCCGTTCTAGCGCCCGACGTCTGAGGGGGCCACACCGAGCGCGATTGCGTAGCGCTTATTGAGTTCACGCCAGCCGTGCTCCATGGCCTCTATGCCCCGTACCGGCGAGGTCGGTTGTCCGTCGAGGATACTTTCCGCAACCTCAAAGCACAGGTGCCACCCGGCCGCGATGGCGGAGGCCATCGTTTCGTCTTCAAGGGTCTGGTGCAGGGTGAGTCGACTCGTAGTGCCAACCGTCGTGATATTCCACGCGAGCATGTCGCCCGCCCAGCTGTGCTCGAGCAGAGCCGGAGAATCCGCGACCAGAACGACGCTCGGGATGTCGGCACCCGTCTCGCCGTCGCCCCCGAGCATCCTGAGAATGCAGCGTCCGACTTTCGCCAGATCGCGGTCAGCGGTGTACGGAGCCCATCGCTGTAGCTGTCGAGGCACAGTTATTAGCCGCCACACGGAGTCTCGACCGGCCATGAAGTCCCGTGTGAGAACAACGGTGGTTCGGCCGTGGCTCACCTCGCGCGCGACCATGATGAGCGGCGCCTGAGCGGATGACGCTGGGCGTTCAAGTGTTTGTGGTCGCGATCTCGGATCGTGTCGAACCATGCCGGATAACCTACGCTCGGTAGCCCTGCGCGTCTACAGGTCTCATTCGGGGATAGATGGACTTTGCGCGTCTAGAATCTCGTCAGAAGCGGCCGTGATCTGGCCTAAGCAAGGGGGTGAGCGCATGACCGTTGGACGCAGCCTGTTCGCCATCCCGCTCGCCGTTGTCGTCGTCGCCGCGCTCGCGGGATGCGTTCAGAACACGCCGACCGCGCTGCCAACCTCGACGTCGACTCCCAGCGGCTCGTCCAGTGCCCCGGCCGTGCCAACCTATAGCGCGACGGGAACCGCATCCGACAATCTCGCCTACTTCAACAAGGTCGGCTCAGAGTTGTTCACGTCCAAACAGGCGAGCGACGCGAGTACTCAGGGCGAACTGATCGTGAACTGGTTTGTTGCCCACGGCTTCAACAAGCAGAACATGGAAATCACTCCAGACAAGACGTCCATTGGCCTTGCCGCGTGGAACATCGACTTTTCGGTGAAGTTCGGCAAGACGTGCATCCTGGGGCAGGCCGGCAACGTCGGATTCCAGTCATCCGTCGTTCCTATCCTCGCCACCGGCAAGTGCCTGATCGGCCAGACCAGAACCATCGACTGGTAGCACGCGCGCTGGCTCCGGGCGAGAGGCGCCGTCGGCCCGGCCAATAGAATGGGGTCATGGCCGAATTCATTTACACGATGGTCCGCGCCCGAAAAGCGGTCGGCGACAAGCTCATCCTCGATGACGTCACGATGTCGTTTTTCCCTGGGGCAAAGATCGGCGTGGTCGGCCCGAATGGCGCCGGTAAGTCCACGATTCTGAAGATCATGGCGGGGCTCGATACACCCAGCAATGGCGAAGCGCGACTGACCCCCGGATTCTCGGTGGGCATCCTGATGCAGGAGCCCGAGCTCGACGAGACGAAGACGGTGCTCGAAAACGTGCAGGAGGGCGTTGGGCCGATCAAGGCGAAGGTCGACCGGTTCAACGAGATCTCGATGGCGATGGCTGACCCCGACGCCGACTTCGACACGCTGCTCGCCGAGATGGGCACGCTGCAGGAAGAGATTGACGCGGCGGATGCCTGGGACCTCGACTCCCAGCTCGAGCAGGCGATGGATGCGCTCCGTACGCCCCCCGGCGACGCAATGGTCACCAACCTCTCGGGTGGTGAGAAGCGCCGCGTCGCGCTCACCAAGCTGCTGCTTCAGAAGCCTGACCTCCTCCTGCTCGACGAACCCACCAACCACCTCGACGCAGAGAGTGTTCTCTGGCTCGAGCAGCATCTGGCCAAGTACCACGGTGCAGTCCTCGCCGTCACCCACGATCGGTACTTCCTTGACCACGTCGCGGAGTGGATCGCCGAGGTCGATCGCGGGCACCTCTACCCCTACGAGGGCAACTACTCGACATATCTGGAGAAGAAGGGCGAGCGCCTTCAGGTTCAGGGCAAGAAGGATGCGAAGCTCGCGAAGCGCCTGTCGAGCGAGCTCGACTGGGTGCGCAGCAACGCCAAGGGGCGTCAGGTCAAGTCGAAGGCACGTCTGGCTCGCTACGAGGAGATGGTGACGGAGGCCGAGAAGACTCGCAAGCTCGATTTCGAGGAGCTGGTCATCCCGGTCGGCCCGCGCCTGGGTGCGCAGGTCATCGACGCGAAGAACCTCAACAAGGGCTTCGACGGACGAGTGCTCATCGATGGTCTCAGCTTCACCCTGCCACGCAACGGAATTGTCGGTGTCATCGGCCCGAACGGCGTGGGCAAGACGACCCTGTTCAAGACCATCACGGGAATCGAACCACTCGACTCGGGCGACCTGAAGATCGGCGAGACGGTCGACATTTCGTACGTCGACCAGGACCGCGGGGGCATCGACCCGAACAAGACGCTGTGGGAGGTTGTGTCAGACGGCCAGGACTACATCCAAGTCGGTCGGACAGAAATTCCGTCGCGTGGATACGTGTCTCAGTTTGGCTTCAAGGGTCCCGACCAGCAGAAGAAAGCCGGTGTTCTCTCCGGTGGTGAGCGAAACCGTCTCAATCTCGCGCTCACGCTCAAGCAGGGCGGAAACCTCCTCCTACTCGACGAGCCGACCAACGACCTGGACGTCGAGACCCTCGGCAGTCTCGAAAACGCTCTTCTGGAGTTCCCCGGCTGCGCTGTGGTCATCACCCACGATCGGTGGTTCCTCGACCGGATTGCGACACACATCCTCGCGTACGAGGGCACCGACGACAACCCGGCCAACTGGCACTGGTTCGAGGGCAACTTCGAGTCGTACGAGGAAAACAAGATCGAGCGCCTGGGCCCGGATGCCGCGAAGCCGCATCGCAGCGCGTACCGGAAGTTGACCCGGGACTAGCGTGCGCATTCACGTCCAGATCCCACTCCGCTGGTCGGATTTCGACGCCTACGCGCACGTCAACAACGCGGAGATGCTGCGCGTTCTTGAGGAGGCACGCATCCAGGCGATGTGGCGTCCTGACGACGGCTCGGTCGCCAATGCGCCCACTGCGGTCATGGATGTTCGCCCCGGCGCCGACACACTCGCTCTGATCGCGCGCCAGGAGATCGAATACCTCGCGCCCATCCCGTACATGCGTGCGCCGCTTGACATCGAGATGTGGGCGGGCGCGATCGGGGGAGCGAGCGTCGAGGTCAACTACGAGGTCTTCTCCCCGGTTGGCGTCGAACCGCGCGTGCTCTACACGCGAGCGGCGACCACCGTCGTGATGGTCTCCTCGGCGACCAACAACCCCACTCGTGTTCCTGCGGAGTTGCGCGAGGCGTGGAAGCCCTACATCGAGGCGCCCGTCGCGTTCCAGCTGCGTCGGACTCCTTCGAAGTGAGCAGCTATCGGTAACCGTTGAGTTACGGTAACCTCTGGGTTACGCATAACAGGAGGGTGAGTACCGATGCTCGCATTCGAAGCAAGTTCCACAATCGCAGCAACTCCGGAGAAGGTCTGGGCCGTCCTTGTGCAGGGTGCAGAGTGGCCGAACTGGGACTCCGGCGTCGCATCCGTCGACGGCACGATTGCTCTGGGCAAGAAGCTCAAGATCCAGTCAAAAGTGGCACCGGGTCGAACCTTCCCGGTCAAGGTAACCAAGTTCGACGGGCCTGCCAGTCTCGAGTTCACGGGTGGGATGCCGTTCGGTCTATTCAAAGGCGTTCGCACGTATACGCTCGTGGCCGACAAATCCGGTGGCACACTGTTCACCATGCGCGAGGAGTACAGCGGACCGCTGGCCGGATCGATTGGTAAGTCGATTCCTGACCTGAACCCGTCGTTTCGACAATTTGCAAACGGGCTCAAGGTTCGCGTGGAGTCGGGCAGCTAGTCCGATGGCGGTGGCACAGGAGGCGAACGGACCGTTCGAAGCGCTCGGCGATTCGAACCGTCGGGAGATTCTGCGTCTGCTCGGCCTCGGCGAGAAGTCGGTGCAGGAGATCGCGGGCGAGCTGCCAATTAGCAGGCCGGCCGTCTCCCGCCATCTGAAGCTGCTCACCGGAGCCGGCCTGGTCACGAGCGAACGCCGCGGTACGCGTCAGGTTTACCAGCTGCAGGAAGAGGGCGTCCAGGCGGTGCAGGACTATCTCGAACGGGTCTGGGGCGATGTCGCAACGCGCTTTCG
>JADGOT010000244.1 GCA_017882805.1 Glaciihabitans sp.
CCCAGGAGCCTCGCGAGCGAGTCACCGGAGCGCAGCAGCTTACGACTGGTGAGCTGCATCTCCGACGTGCGCGAACTGTCCTTGGAGAGGTACATGGCGATCATCGCCGCGAGGATTACGCAGTGGCGGTCGCCGTTGTCCAGTAAGCGCGCTTCGAGCGTGGCGCGTCTCATCACTTCGCCGATGCGCCACACGGCAGTCTCCAAGGACCCGTAATGCGCGATGTAGCTGTTCTCCTGTTTGAGGCGGTCCTCCACGATGTCGCCATAGCTGTCGAGCAACGTTGCCGTCAGCGAAATCCACGGAAAGTAAGCTAAGTACACCTCGAGCGCATAGCTTGATGAGAGAGTCGATTCGGCCGCGACCGCCATCAAGGCAAGAACCGTCAACCATGCGCTCGCGGCCCCCGCCTTCTCATACCAACCGAGCCCGTCCTCAGGATCGCACTGTTGCGCGGCCCACGCGCGCAGCACATGATCGCGTAACTGGAGGTCAAGCTCGTGGTTGAGGCCTTGAACCTGCGCAAGTGCGGCGGCACGCATGAGCAGCGGTCTCACAAGCCAATAGGAAGGCAACGTGGTGCACCCGTACCTACAGGCCGCAACCAGCCGCGGGAGGTATCCACCGTCATCCTTCCACGGATGATGCCGATAGTAGTCTGAAGTCGGCCGTTCTATATCGACCGCGTCTACAAGCGCGAGGTGAAGTTGACGCCCATTTTCGATGCCGACGTGGGCGCCCCTCTCGATGGCGCTGTCCAGGAAGTCGGCCATTATCTCGTAGGCGACAAGCAGGTTCAGCAGTCGCGGACATCGGCGCGTTGGGATGATCCAGAATAGTGCCGCACCCTCGGTGTTCGAACGCTTGTGATCGAGTGCCGTGAGAGCATCCTCCCGAATCCTCGCGTCGGGAATCCGCGCGGCGCGCGCCTGCCACCGTTCGACCTCATGTAAGACTTTCCGCAGTCCCCACACCAGCTCGCGCCCGACGGCGGCTCCCAACGCCCACACCTGTGCGCCCGAGATGCACGAAGTGTCATTAGGTCCCCCAGGCATCAGGTCTTTGGAGAACAGGCTGGTTCGACTAATCTTGGAGCGCTGGCTTCACCTGTGCGGCGAGATAGCCTGGCAACGCGACCACGGCAAGCGCAATCGTCGTGACGATCGCCAGACTCACGATCGCCACGGGAATCCCGATCGAAAACATGACGGGGAAACCCGTTACGCTTACCAGCGCGTGGCTCAGCACGAGTTGACCGTACAAGCCGAAGATGGCGCCGATTGAGCAGCCGATTCCCAGCAGCACCGCACTCTCCCACAACAGTGCCCGCCACAACTCGCCTTGGCCAAACCCGTCGACCTTCATGCCGGCGAGTCGTGGGCGACGCTGCCATAGCATGGCCCCCATTGCCGCCGCCATCGCCAGCGCTGCCGCCACGAGCACGAGCGCCGCGATCTGAGTCAAGCGCGCGAGGCCTTGGCGCTGGGCGGCGATGTCGTTACCCTCGTGTCGAGCGGCTGTTTGGACGACCAGCGCTGAGTTCGACAGGGCAGACTGGACTTCGCTCAGACCCGCCTCGACTGGAACACCAGGCTTGAGGGCGATCTGATACGCGCTCAAATCGCTGCTGCCCCACGCACTGGCGTAATCGTCGGCGTTCATGACGATCGCTCCAGGCGACCACCCGAGGTTGGTCGTTATTGCCGCCACCCGAAATCTCGTTGGCAGTGGCGCACTCAAGATGAACGAGTCGCCCACGCGGAGGTGGCGTTCGCTTGCCAGCGTCTGTGACAGTGTCACCCAACCGCCCGCTCGCAATCGCGACCGTGAGAGTGCAAGATCGCCTTTGGTGACCTGGCTCGCCGGGACGAGTCGGGGGTTTGTCTTTGGGGGAGCCGAAACCAGTACGCGCCGGTCGCCCAGATTGAGGAACCCACCTCGATAGGGTGTCACCGTGCTCACGTCGGCCAGTCGCGACAGTGCCGCGCCGTACACATCGGGAAACGGTGTCGTCGCGAGCGTGGTCGCCCCGCCAGATGGCGAGACCCACAGATCGGTCCCGAGGCTCACGTCGGCGGCCGAGCGACGCAGGCCCGTACGCAGATTGCCCTGGGCTCCCTCGATCGCGACACTGCCGAACACGGCGATCGCTCCTGTGGCGGCGATGGCCAGCGAGCGAGCCCGCGTGGTGCTCGACATGAGCTCGATCAGGGCTATGCGGGGCGATACTCCCATGACAGGCCGCTGTAGTCGGTCGACCAGGAGCACAGCCGCGTTGAACGCGACGGGCAAGATCAGCAGAAGCGCAAGTGTGAGGCTCGTAAATGCCAAGACCGCCGCACCGACGGTTGAGATTCCTCGCACAAGGATCGCCGTTGTCAGCAAAATGCATGCGAGGCCGGCGAGCATGACCATTGTCGAACTGGTGCGCCTCTGCGTTCTGGACGCGTGCGATCCGGGCTCCCGATACAAGAAGATCTCGTCTCGCAGCGGGATCGTGACACCCACCACCGCCGCGAGCAGCCCGCCGGCGGCGGCGATCGCGACGCTCTGCCAACTCACGATATGCATCGACCCAACCGGAAACGCCAGAGACAGGTAGCCCGGTTCGGCTTGCAGGAGGTTCTGAGAGAGCAGGTCGCCGAGCGCAAGGCCGACGGCAACCCCCATGACGCCCAGCGCGAGGGCATCGAACAGCATCACCTCGACGATCTCAACAGGCGTGTATCCATCGAGGCGTAGGTCGGTTATCAGGTTGCGCCGCTGAGGCACGGTGAGGAGCATCGCGTTGAACGCGAACAGGAATCCGACGAGCGCGCTGATGGCCGAGAAGATCTGCGTCGACTGAGCTGTCGGCCCCTCCGCTTGGCCGAAGACCGCCGCATCGAAGTTCGCGGGTCGCACGTCCAGTCCGCCGGCGGCGATCCCGGTCAACTGGCGCCGCACCTCACCGTCACGGCCCGGCTTTGGCTCGATGAGGATACGTGTCACTCTGCCCGTCATGCCGATGATTCGCTGAGCTTGCCAAAGGGGCAGAATGGCGATCGGACTGTTGACCCCCACGCCGATGTCGCTGACCCCCAAGGCAACCGCCACGACTGTCTTGACTCTCCTGTCGCCAACCAGCAGAGTCACCGGCTGTAGCGATTTGACCCCTATCCGCTTGGCGATAGGCGCCGGGAGTCCTACCCCCTGCTGGCTCAACAGCTGCGTCGAGCTGACACCCGTCAGCAGGCGGCCTCCGAGTGCGACGAAGCGCCTGTCCGCGCCGATCAAGTCGACGGTTGCGGTGCCGCTTGGCCCGACCACGTTCACGCTGCGCTCAAGTACCGGGGCGGCAACCTGTACGCCCGGTAGGCGCTCGACATCCGTCAACAGCCGTTCGCTGAACCCATGTGGATCGCGGGAGATCAGTTGCACCCGCGAATTGCCCACAATCCCGTTCGTGAGATTGACGACCGAGCCCGCCAGACTCGTATTGGCCACCTGCGAAGCAAACAGCAGTGCCACACCAACGGCGATGCCGGCGACCGCGAGCAGCTCCTGCACGAGCCGAGCGCGCAGGCGCACGCGGTAGAGATAGAAGATCGTCGAGAGTCTCATGAGCCTGCTCGGGACGCGCTGGTTGCGGCGCGCCGCCTATCTTGCACGAGGTTGCTACTTGGCATCGAATGGCGCATACGCACGCTCTGGCTCGTACTCGACGAGCCGTCCGTCGCGCAATGCGTGCACATGGTCGGCAAACTCGGCCGCCCTGGGGTCGTGTGTGACCAGCAGTACGCCCACATCGCGTTCGTGACACACCTCGCAGAGCAGCGTGAGCACTTCTCGACCGCGCTGGCTGTCGAGGCTGCCGGTCGGCTCGTCGGCCAAGACGAGGCTCGGTTCTGTGGAGAGGGCGCGCGCGATCATGACCCGCTGGCGCTCTCCCATCGAGAGTTGCTCCGCTCGATGTAAGGCGCGTCCGTTGAGCCCGAGACGCTCGAGCAGAGGTGTCACGCTGCGTTGGGCCTCGCGCCGTCCAGAGGTCGCGAGCAGCTTCAGGGCGGCGTTGTCGTCGGCTCGCACTCCTGGGATCAGGTCGAGCGACTGGCGGATGAATCCCAGCTCAGTGCGGCGGTAGTGGGCTCGCTCGCGCTCGGAGAGCGTGGAGACCTCGCGTCCGTTGACCTTGACGCTGCCGCTGTCGGCGATCAACAGCCCCGCGATCAACATCAACAACGTCGTCTTGCCGGAGCCGCTCGGACCGTATAGGGCGACGAGCGCGCCGGCGCCCACCGACAGGCATACGCCGTCGACCGCGCGCACGACCTCTCCGTCGCCGACGCGATAGCGCTTGACCACATCGTTGAGTTGCAGCATCAGTCGAAAGCCCCGACCACAACCACTCGCCCTACAGAGCGTGCCCGTGGAGCATGCGCCGCTCCCACGATGAGGCGCACGTTGGATTTCGGTGTCGAGCCCACCCCCGCCTTTCCAGTTGGCCGACCGGTCCTGTTTGTGGACAATACCCGAGATGAGCTTTGGCATCGACGCACTGTCCCGACA
>JADGOT010000245.1 GCA_017882805.1 Glaciihabitans sp.
AGCGATTCTCGCTCGCAGAGCCGCAAACGCTCCGCCCAAACACTGCGACTGTCAACCTAGCAATTCTGCGGTGCAACGGAAGTGAAGCAATTGCCAAGAGCATCGAGAAGTTGTCCCCGCGGTCGCGAGGGCGATCACTTCGGGTCGGGAGCACCAAGTTGGCGGCAGATCTTTCGCGCCAACAGATCCGCGATCTCTGTGTGACGAGGGACGGTGCTCCTACGGGTGGGATCGGCCAGGTTGATGTAGCGGCTGTGCTTGGCTCCCTCGTCGAGCAACGCGCAGCCGAAACGCTCGAGGTGGCGGATCAACTCCCGCCGCTTCATTCACACCTCGATCTCCTGCACGACCACCTTGCTCTTCGGGACGCGCGCGAGATCGACCGGTTCCTGGATGCAGTGGACAGCGTCAATGAGGTTCTCCCGCGCCTCTTCGAGGGTTGCGCCCTGCGTCAGCGCTCCGGGCACGTCATCGGTCCACGCCACCCACCATTTCCCGTCTTGTACGAACGTTGCCTTGATCTTCATCGGGTTCCTCCGGCTCGCCGAGCGTCGGGTCTTCTGCCAGTGTTACCGCGCTTGCGCGGAGAACGCTACTACGGCGTCAGTCAGCAACTGCGGATTGGGAGACACCGAGAGCTGAGATCCAGACCGAGCGTCGATTCGCACACTAGTGATATTGACAACGAGCAGGCGATGGGCGGAAGATTCACCTCAACTGTAACCTCTTGAAAGGAGGATGCTATGTTACGAAGAACGAGGGGTCATGCGGTGCGTGTCGGCTTGGTCGGGACTATTTTCGCTGTGGGTTTCCTCTGCGGCTCGCTGAGCCAGCATCGCGCTGATGCACAGCTGGGGGATCTCGGGAATCAGGCGGTGCAAAAAGCTGGCGAATCGGGCGGGGTGCTGGGATCAGCGGTGAAGCTCGGCGAATCGATCGTGGAGATGCAGCAGCACGTAGACGGGCTCCAGAAGAACATCGAGGTCCTGAAGAAGGTAAAATCGAGCCTGGGCGGCTAGCCTGCACGCCGTCCGCAGCCAAACGGTCTGCGCCGGTGGTGGCGCGGACCGAGGTGCAGGCTTCGCGCCAATGTGAAAATGGAGGTCGGCACATGTTGAAGGCGTTCAAAGAATTCGCGACGCGCGGCAACGTGCTCGACATGGCAGTGGGCATCATCATTGGTGCCGCGTTCGGTAAGATCATCACGTCGTTCGTCGGCGACATCTTGATGCCTCCACTCGGACTGCTGCTTGGCAAAGTGGACTTCTCAGCCCTCTTCATCTCGCTGTCGGGCCAGTACCCCAGCTTGGCGGCCGCAAAGGCTGCCGGGGCACCGACCATCAACTACGGCATGTTCCTCAACACCGTGCTCGATTTCCTGATCGTCGCGTTTGCGATCTTTCTCTTGATTCGCCAGGTCAACCGGTTCATGCCGAAACCGGCCCCACCAGCCCCGGCAGCCACCAAAGATTGTCCCTATTGTCTATCGGCCGTCCCACTGAAGGCCACTCGCTGCCTGCACTGCACGTCGGATCTCAAAGCGGCGTGATCGGTGTTCCGGGACACGCCACAGGCGTACGCACGCTACGGGCCCGGGCACGGTGGGGCGTGGTCCGCGCCGAGTGATCGTAGGTTTCTTCTGGGTCCGGGCTCTGGATGACTCGGACTGAATGCCAACAACGCGAAGAGGAGGGGAGCATGGTGACGCAGTCGAGATACCCAAGCGGACGTCGATTCTGGCAGGTCGCACGGATGACGGCTCTGATCGCGATGTTATACGCCAGCGGGTCGGCGGCTGACGAGGTGACCTCGAAAGGCACCGTCCTGCGCGGCAAGGTCACCGCGCTCAGCGGCGCCGGCATCACGTTCGCGCCCGAGTACGGTAGCGGTGCCCTGGCGATCAAGTGGGAGAGCATCGAGAACATCAAGACCGACGCGCCGTTCCAAGTGCTCTACGGCGACAACCAAGAGGGTGATGCGCCGCTGCAGGGATTCAGCAACGGCACGCTGACGGTCGGAGCGACGCCGGTCGCTGTGGCGACGATCCAATCCGGTCATCTGATCGGTGGCGGCGGTCCATCGTTCAACGATCGGATGCGCAGCGCGTGGCGGTACTGGGACGGAAACTTCGACCTCGGCCTCAACGTACAGCAGAGCACCACCGACACGACCGGCTTTCTCGTCGGATTCAACACCGTACGCACGCACGATCCGACCAAGTTCACCCTCGGAGCCAGCTATCGTTACGGCACGGAGAAGCAACAGGGACAACCGAAGAGTATTACGCAGGATCAGTTGCTCGGACTCATCCGCGAGGACTACAGCTTCACACCGCGGGTGTACGGGTTTGCATCCGGCGATGCCACCTACGACGGGATTCAGCGCTTGAGCATCCGCGGCGTGCCCAAGCTCGGGGTCGGCTACGTGTTCTGGCAGGAGCGGCTCGACGGGGACCGGCGCAACTTCCTTCAGGGGGAGGTCGGCCCTGCTTGGGTGTACGAGAGGTATTTCGGCGGTTCGGATCGCGACTACTACGCGATCGCGTTCGGGGCGCTCGCCGGCTACTACCTGCCGTATCGCGCTCATTTCGACTGGCGCTTGGACTACCTGCCGGCCGTCGACAACTTCACGAAGGACTACTTGCTGCGCACCGAGGGTGCGCTGGTGGCCCCGCTCATTGACCCGATCAGCGCGAAGTTCGTGGTCCGTGACGAGTACAATAATCAACCGGCCGCCGGGGCGAAACGCAACAGCTTGTTCCTGACTTTGGGGCTCTCGATCGTGTGGTGAAGGCGGCAAAAGGGAACGGACGATAGCGATCTCGCAAGCGCGCACGTCCGCAGGGATGTCCGCACCGCCGTGACTTGAGCGCTGAACGGATCGTCGGGCTCCACGCTGGTTACGGCGACGACGATCGAGCCGAGGTGGTTCGCCAGCCGTCGGGCCGGGCCAGGTAGATTGGGGTGCAATCGACCGTCTTCAAGGAAGTGCGTGAGATCCGTAATCCAGGTGTCAGGCACGGGGTTTCGATGCCCGGCACGTCGACGACCTGAAGCGAAGCGGACTCAGCGATCCGGAGCAGCTTCGGTCATCTGGAGCGACCGGGCGTGTCTCGGCAGTTCCTAGATCTGCGAGCCGAAGCCGAGGTCGTCTTCAGTCCTGGGACGCCTTGACCGGCTGCCACCCGAAGCCGTCTCTTCCTCCCGACCTGGCAAGGCTCTTGCCAATTGAGATGTGGTGAAGCGCTCGCGCCTAGTTCTCGCGACCGCGGTTGGGTTGGTTGCTGCAGCAACCGGGTCGTATCTCGTACTCTCGCGCCTGCCCGCAGGGTCCCCCGCCAACCGCGTTTTGCTCCTCTCGGGCAACATCGAGGCGCACGAAAGCGTGGTCGCATTCAATGCGGTGCAATCGCGGGTCGTGGAGCTGCCGTTCGACGAGGGGCAGTGGGTGGAGGCAGGTACGCTGCTGGCGCGACTCGACGCCTCGGACTACCGGCAGCAGGTCACCATCGGTGAGGCCGCGCTCCGTACACGTCGCGCCGAGCTCGCCTCGGCGAAGCAGGGGCTCGAGGCGGCACGCAACGGGGTGCTCGCCGACGTGGCCGACCAGGCGCTGCGGAAACTCGACTGGCAGCGGACCGGGACGCTCTGGCACCAGGGCATCACATCGCGCTCCGAATTCGACCACGTCGAAACCGCCCTCAAGCAGTCCGACGCGATCCTCCAGCGCGACCGCGCGCTCGAGGCCGCGCGGGCTCGCGATATCGAGGTCGCTCGCGCCATTGTGCGGACCGCGCGCGAGCAGCTCCGGCTGGCGCGCATCCTCCTCGACTATACCGTCCTGCGGGCGCCGTTCGCCGGCGTGATTCTGGTCCGCCAGGCTGAGCTCGGCGAGGTCATGCTTCCGGGAACGCCGGTCGTCACGCTCGCGGATCTCGACCACGTCTGGCTCCGCGCCTACGTGCAGGAAACCGACCTGGGTCGCATCCGCTGGGGACAAACGGCGACAATCCGCACCGACACCTACCCAGACCGCCGCTACGCGGGCCGCATCTCGTTCATCTCGTCGAAGGCCGAGTTCACCCCGAAGAGTGTCGAGACGCACGCCGAGCGCGTGACGCTCGTCTACCGCATCCGGATCGACGTGGAGAACCCGG